>DDBE01000109.1 GCA_002332715.1 Flavobacteriales bacterium UBA2040 | reverse complement strand
TTGTACTTTTCGAGAAACAAAAATGTCATATCCGCCAATTGTTTCGTGTCCGTTTGAGGCGATATACATAGTTTCACCATCGATATGGCAGTAAATCGGTCCTTCATTAAACTTAGAATTGACCACAGAAATCATTTGCCCAGCCATGTAATCTTTTTGGATTTTACTTTGCATAGCAGAATACATGATTTCAGTTCCGTTCGAACGATTCGCATTATCACGAGCGAAATATATACTCCAACCATCTGGATAATACGAGGCATAAGAATCGTTGCTTCTGTTCGAAGAAATTGCGTTCGCCATTCGAACGGGAGAAGACCAATCAATACCTCTCAAGGTAGATTCAAAAATATCCAATTGTCCATCTTCTTCGCGGTGCAATAACATTTTTGTTCCGTCATAGCTTAGATTATTGGCAATGTCATTTTGTTCTGTGTTCACGTTTCCACGAATTTCTTTTGGCGTTGACCATTTCCCACGAGATAAAGATGATGTGTAAATATCAGCATCAAACCCACCAACCTCATTTGGAGTATGTCCATTTGGCCGATCGGATGACATAATTAACTCACTTCCATCCGTAGAAATACTTGGCGCGAAATCGTTGTATTCCGTGTTCAATTCTGGAATAACATCAACCCAAGCGCGTATTGGAGCTCCAATTAAATCTCTTCCCGTTTTACATTCTTTCTTACGTTGAGAAACGAATTTATTGAAATTGTCAGCCTTTTTATACTCGTTTTCAAATTTTTCATACGATTTTGTCGCAGCCACAAAATCACCTTCCAATTGCTGGGCATAACCAAGGTAATACGGTAAGAATGGATCACAAGCTGGGTCTAGTTCATTAGCTTTTTTAATATTTGATATGCACTTTTCAGGGTAGGTTCCGTTGGCATAACAAATCCCAATTTTCAAGTTCAATTCTGCGTTGATTGGATTAAACTCCCAAGCCACAGCATATTGTTTAACTGCTATGTCATAGTTCAATCCGAGTGGTTTTACTTCGAAAAAAGCTGCATTGGCCAATTCAAAATACTCGTCACCTTTTTCTATGGCGTCTTCGGCCTTTTTAAATCCGTCTTTGTCTGTTTTAAAATTTGACGATTTAAATTCTACGTTTTGACTTAATCCACAGAAAGAGATTAAGCCTATAAATAATGTGCTTATTAATAATTTCATCTTTCTTGGTTTAGTCGTTACAGTTGCTTGAATAATATTGCTTTCCTTGAGCACTCCCCAATTCAGCCGCCTTCTTCCAGCTTTCACATGCACCATTTTGATCACGAAGCATTTCTAGAGCCATACCACGATTTACATATGCATTTGCATACCCATTGTCTGCTTTAATTGCTTTTTCGGCATATTTAAAAGCTTCATTAAATTCCTTTTTCAAATAACCAATTGCACTCAAATTATTCAATGATACTGCATAATCACTTTTGATACTCAAAGCTTTTTGAAAATCCTTTTCAGCATCATCAATTTTATTTTGTTCCATTAATGCAGTTCCTCGGTTGTTGTAAGCCATGTAAAATTGACCGTCTACTGAAATTGCACGATTAAAAGCAGCAATTGCACCATTGTAATCTTTCATTTTCTTTTTAGTCGTACCCAAATTATTGAGTACAAAAGCTAATTTTGGATTCTTTCTGATTGCAATTTCATATTGTGCCAAGGCCTGTGGATATTTCTCCAGCATGCGATAACAACTGCCTTTATCGTTATAAGCAAGTACAAATTCTTCATCCAATTCAATGGTTTTCGAAAAAGATTTTAAAGCGCCTTCGTAATCTTGTTGAATAAATTTAAGTGTGCCGAAGTTATAATGAGCTTTGGGGTTTGTTGGGTCAATTCTAATCGACTCCATATAATCGTTTTCTGAGTTCAAATAATTATTCAAACCTTGATATGCTCTACCTCTCTGAAAATATGCTTTAGAATAACTTGGATCTTTTTGAAGCAGAGTAGACAAGGTCGACGCTGCTTCTTTGTACTTCGAAAGTTCATTTTCACATACCCCTTTGTTATAATAAGCCGCAGTGAAATTAGGATCAATACTTATTGATTTCGAAAAATCGCGTAATGCACCTTCATAATTATTAGAGGAAAACTTTTGAATTCCTAAGTTGTAAGCTTCTTGTGATTGAGCAATTGCTTCGTTCACTTCATTCAGATTCGCAATAGAATCTCGATAGGCTTGTTCGGTTAGTGTTAAATCTTCTTGGGCATTTAGGTTGGTGCCAAAGAAAATGCAAAAAACAGCAAAAGCCATTAATTTATCCTTCATAGTTTAATTGTATTTTGACCTTGCAAGTTAATAAATAATCATCGTTTATATTTTCGAAAGTTTTCAACACGGATAATTGTCCTTATTTTTGTTGTATACCCAAAAACAAATATGTCAAAACAAGTTTACATTGTCGACGGACTCAGAACCGCAATTGGTAATTTCGGTGGAAACCTTTCAACAATCAGGCCAGATGATATGGCAGCCCATGTTATTAAAAATTTAATTGCTAAACATCCCAATTTTGATCCAAAGCAAATCGAAGATATTCTTTTCGGTTGTGCAAATCAGGCTGGAGAAGACAATAGAAATGTGGCTCGTATGGCTGGACTTTTATCTGGCTTACCCATTGAAATTGGTGGAGAAACGATTAATCGCTTATGTGCTTCAGGAATGGCGGCAACGATTAATGCGGCACGCTCAATAAAAGACGGTGCCGGTGAAGTGTATATTTCAGGTGGTGTAGAAAATATGACACGCGGACCGTGGGTCATTTCAAAAGCATCAACTCCTTTTGGTCGCGATTCCGAAATGCACGATTCCTCTTTTGGTTGGCGCTTTATAAATCCTCAAATGAAGGAACTATATGGAACTGACGGAATGGGAAATACAGCGGAAAACTTAGCTGAGATGTATTCTATTGACCGCGAGTCGCAAGATAAATTTGCTGCTTGGTCTCAAGAAAAAACAGCCAAAGCGCAAGCTTCAGGTCGTTTTGATGAAGAAATTATAACTGTGAATATTCCTCAACGCAAGAAAGATGATATCATTTTCACTAAAGATGAATTCGCTCGGAATGGTACGACGATGGAATCACTGGGTGGACTTCGTCCCGCGTTCAAAAAAGAGGGTGGAACCGTTACCGCTGGAAATGCATCCGGATTGAACGATGGAGCGGCTGCTTTGCTGATTGCTTCTGAAGAGGCAGTAAAATTGAATAATTTCAAACCATTGGCACGAATTGTTGGTGGTGCAGTAGCCGGTGTTGAACCGCGCATCATGGGAATTGGTCCTGTTTTCGCCGCTGAAAAAGTATTAAAAAGATCAGGTCTGACTTTGGATCAAATGGATATCATAGAAGTGAACGAAGCCTTTGCAGCACAAGTATTGGCCTGTACCCGAAAAATGGGAATAGCTGATAATGATCCGCGTATCAACCCTAATGGTGGGGCTATTTCATTGGGACACCCATTGGGAATGACAGGTGCTAGAATTTTGCAAACAGCAGCTATTGAGCTTCAAAAAACAAATAAACAATATGCCTTGGTTTCCTTATGCATAGGTGTAGGGCAAGGGTATGCTACAATTATTGAACGAGCATGACCCAACTATGAACCGTGACTAAACGTTATCCAAATATGAAACTTGTTTACCTTTTTCTATTTCTTACAACTATCACTTTTTCTTGTAGAAAAGACAAAGCGAGTTGGGATGCCGATTATATGATTCCGCTGATCAACGATAGTTTGACCTTGGTGGACTATGTGAACGATTCAACACTTGGACTCAACACTTCAGGAAATTATCAGTTGGATTTGCACCGAGAACTTTTTCGCTTTGATTTGTCGAACGAAGTTGAAATTCCAGATACGACTATTACGAGTTCATTTAGTAACGCTCTGACTTTCAATGTGCCTCCTGGGTTCTCTATTATAGACGATGCGCAAGAAAAGAGTTTGTCGCTTTCAAATTTAGAATTAAGCACAATTTATATTGAAAAAGGTCAAATTGAGGTAACTGTCAAAAATACGTATCCAACCAATGTTATTGCGAAAATCCTCTTGCCTAAAACCACGAAATCAGGTGTAATTGTCACCGATGAGTTAACAATTGGACCAGGAACAGTTGCGAATCCCTCATACGGCACGAAAACTATAGATGTCGCTTATGCAAATATGGATCTCACGGGCTTAAATTCAAATTCGTTCAATAAATTCGTCTACAATATTATTGTCAAATCTGATCCCAATGGGCCAAGTGTTCAGAGTACTTCTTCCAATGTGACAGTAGTTACTTCAAAAATTAAGAATCTAGAATTATTTTATGCAAAAGGTTATTTCGGTAACAGAAAAATAAAAGATACAGTTGAAACAGATGTTGAGATATTAAAAAATTGGATTTCAGGGGGACTGGATGTGCAAGATGTGGATTTAAATATTAAAATCACGAACAGCATTAAAGCAATGGGGCGAATAAAAATCGTTGATTTGACCACTGAAAAAAGCAATGGAACAGTGACGCATTTGAATTCAAGTCAAATGAATGTGGCTCAAAACGTCAATTCAGCTGCTGGAGCTTGGAGTACATTATCATCATCGTTTACCAATTTTTCATTTACAAGTACGAATAGTAATATTGAGGATTTCATCGAAAACGCAGGTCCGAAGATTAAAGTTATTTACGAATTCGAACTTAATCCATTAGGAAACAATACCTTATCGAATAACGAGGTTTTCCCTGAGAGCGC
>DDBE01000079.1 GCA_002332715.1 Flavobacteriales bacterium UBA2040 | reverse complement strand
TGGAAGAAGTTATCCTTATGTGATTTTCCGTGGATCGTTTCTATGCCTTGTAGGGCAACTAATTCAGGAAAGAACTGGTGCAATAAATGGGTCGAATAGGCGAGTTTGAATCCTCTTGATGGCGTAGGACTTAAAATGATTTTATTCAATTCATCCATGATTCTTTCCATCGAAATAATCTGCAATCTTTCCGAATTTTCTTTAATCGCTTTTAAACTACTCGATTCGATTTTGAAGTCTAATTGTGAAGCAAAACGGATGGCACGCATCATTCTTAGAGGGTCGTCGCTATACGTTTTTTCAGGTTCAAGCGGGGTGCGTAGGATTCCTTTTTCTAAATCTTCGATACCGTTGAAAGGGTCAATGAGTTCACCAAAATTATCTTTATGAAGTGAAAGTGCCATCGCGTTGATCGTAAAATCTCGACGGTTTTGATCATCTTCCATGGTTCCATTTTCGACAATAGGTTTTCTAGAATCACGTTGATAGGATTCTTTACGTGCTCCTACAAATTCAACTTCTAAATCTTTGTATTTGAATTGTGCTGTTCCAAATTTCTTGAAAAAGGAAACTTTCTTCACCCGCAGTTTTTCGCCGCACATTTCAGCAAGTTTCAAACCATTTCCTACAACAACTATATCGATGTCTTTGGAAGGGCGATCTAAAAGTAAGTCACGCACAAAACCACCAATCACATATGCTTCCAGATTATTTTCTGTCACAATTTGGGAGGCAACCTTAAAAACAGGGTGTTGAAGATGTATAGCGTAATTCATTTTCGGGTGCAAAGATAGTCAGTTCTTCGGAGGTGACAAAGTGGTTTTTTAAATGTTATTTTAGACATTAAATTATTGAAATACAAACGATTTAGTAATAGATAATATACCTACTTCGACTAATTTCTGCTCCATTCGCTCCAAGAACCAACATATAGGTTTGGAAAGTCAAAACCCGCATGACAAATGGCTAATATGGAATGGCAGGCAGTTATTCCTGATCCGCAATGAACGACCACATCACTCATTTCTTTATCCAAGAAAGTCGCTTCGTATTTAATTCGAAGTTGATCAACCGGCAAAAAATATCCATTTTCATTTAAATTCTCTTTGAACGGAATGTTGATAGTGCCCGGAATATGAGCTGCAATTAAGTCGATTGGTTCAAAATCACCATTATATCTTTCTGATTCGCGAACATCAATCATTAAAAATCGAGAATTGTCGTCATCCTCTTTAATTTATTTCATTTTGATAGTAGGTAGAACCCATGAATCGACTGGGTAGTTTTCTGTCCTTGGCACTTCCTCAATTCCTAAGTGAGTAGAAAATTCTGCCAACAAATACCTAGTTTACCTATTGAAATACAAAAAGTCTTCAAGTGAAGGTAAAGGATGACGTCCACCGAATTTCGGATCTTGAACTGTATTACTCAATTCGGTATTTGTTTCAACGAATAAAGCGCCTTTTAAATGGAAATCGCTATACTCTTTTTGCGGTTTTAGAGTTACTAGCATCGATTAGAATAATATTTTGTGATGTCTGGAGTGCAGATATCAAAGGGGAATGCGTCCTCATTTTCTAATTATTTGAACAGTTCCATCCAAATCAACTTTGATAATTTGAGATGGAAAGTTCAATTGTTCATTGACCCTTTCCATCAAACAGAAATCTACTTTGCTTTTTATTTCCTTTGAAATCTCACCATAATTTTTCCCAAAATCTTCACCGGAAAGATTGGCAGAGGTGCTAACCAATGGTTTTCTCATACCACGTATCAATTTTAGACAAATAGGGTCGGTGGTGATTCGTATCCCAATCGAGCCATCTTCTGCCAGAACACTTGGAGCTAATTTCCTTGCATTCGGGTAAATGATAGTCAATGGTCTCGTCGATAAATCTACTAAATCGTAGACTACATCCGCAAAATCAGGAATGTATAACTCAACCATGTTGAAGCTATCAGCTAAAAGAACGAAGCTTTTGTTTTGGGGTCGTTTTTTAATGTCTAATATTTTTTGGCAAGCCTCCTCGTTGGAGGCATCACAGCCAATTCCCCAAATGGTATCTGTTGGGTAGAGTATGGTTCCACCTGATTTCAGGGTTTCTATTGCTTTGTTTATTGATTCATTCATGGCAAAAACATAATATTAAAGAATAAGGAATTAACTTCGTTGCTGCCTTCGGCGGTCGCGAACCTGCCTGCATGTTGGCGAACAACTTTTTGAGGATTTAAGGAGCTGCACGCAGTTAAATTAATACAACAAATCTGGTCTCCGCTTCGTCGTTCTATCCAAAGCTTGTTCCTCACGCCAAGCATCAATCTTTTTAAAATCACCAGAAAGCAAAACTTCAGGAACCTTCCAGCCATTAAATTCTGGAGGACGAGTATAAACGGGTGGTGACAATAAATTATCTTGAAAACTATCGGTGAGAGCTGAAGTTTCATCGTTTAAAACTCCAGGAAGCAATCGAACCACAGAATCAACAACAACTGCTGCAGCCAATTCACCGCCAGATAATACATACGATCCAATCGATATTTCTTTGGTGATATAATGTTCACGGATTCGTTCATCAACTCCTTTGTAATGTCCGCAAAGAATCATGAGATTGCCTTTCAAAGACAAATCATTGCAATCGCCTTGGTCCAATACCTCTCCATCAGGCGTCATGTAGATTATTTCATCATAATCTCGTTCTGCTTTCAATTTGTCAATCAAGGCCGCAATGGGTTCTATGCTCATCACCATTCCAGCGCCACCTCCATATTGGTAGTCATCGACGTTTTTGTGTTTGTTCGTCGAATAATCGCGGATGTTGTGCATGTGAATTTCAACAAGTCCTTTTTCCTGTGCTCGTTTCATGATGGAAGCAGAAAAGGGCCCTTCGAGTAATTCGGGTAACAAAGTGAGAATGTCTATTCGCATAGGCAAATTTACATGCAAATTATGGATTATTTGTAACCCTTTAGCACAGAAACTCCAGCACCAAATACATTGCTCTCACCATAAGGGGAGCCAATACCATCCCATTTTTCCCATTTCTTTAATTCAATATAGGATGGATTTTGTGAGATTTGTTTGGCTTCCAATGAGATCGCTTCGGCTTTAAATCGAGCTGAGATAACTAAAGAAGAATCCCCTCGAGCTTTTTCAATACGAGCATTAGCCAGGTATTCTTGTTCTTTTTGTTTTTCTTTTGCTGTCTGATTACGTTGTTTTTGTGTTTCCTTGTTGGTAATCTCGCCAGCAATATTCGGAGGAAGATTCACATCGGCAATTTCTACATAGTGCAAGGTTATGTAGTTTCCTTTAAAATCGTTTTGAAGAATAGATTCTATTTCTCCCTCTAAGGCTTCACGTTTTGAACTATATACTTGTTCATAGGTGTATCGGCCTATTACATCTTTAATGGCACCTTGTGCTTTGTCGTCGATAAAAGTAATGAATTCGGGTCCGTGCTTCAAGTGAAGATTGGCTATTTTTCCAGGTGTCGCAGAATAGTTAACGGCAATTTTTACGTTAATATCCGTTCCGTTAATATCCATTACCTCTGACGAATACGATTTCGACTGTTGTCGTGTGTTGTAAGTAATCATTTCATTCCATGGGGCAATTAAAATGGTTCCTTCGCCATACGTTTTTTGTTTTTCTACTCCACCGCCATAAGGTCGATAAACGAATCCTTCTTCACCTGGATTGATATCTGTCCACGACCTAAAAAAGAGTACGATTAAGATTAATCCTACCACACCAAGTGCAACATACCTTCTTATTTTTTTCGGATCTAAGTTTTGAAATTGTTTCTGAAATTCACTCATGTCTTATTTTCTTTATTTTTTTTGCTGATATAATCAATTACTAAATAGGTTACGCCTACAATCAGACCAATTGCCATGACTTTAATAAACGGTGGGCCTTTTAAGAGATATTTGAAAGACACGAATATGACGCCTGTTATTATAATTACACCAAACAATATTCTGTATATATTTTGGGTTTTCTTATCCATAATTTTAAAGGTAATGTTTATTATTAGGAGACTCGGACTAATTAAGAAATATTCTGAATTTTCTGCCTAGTTTATCTGAATTGGACTTATTCCGTACTTTTATCTTCCTTATTCGTAAAATAAAAAATATGCGCATTCTTATTTCATGTATTATTGTTTTTGGTCTTCAAAATATGGCTCTTGGACAATGGGATGGAAATTCAACGCCCACTTACCCAGAGGTTATAAATCAGTGCCAAACTTGGGCAAATAACCACGAGGAAATAGAACTGTTTCAAATGGGAATGTCAGATTATGACTTACCAATTTATGTGTTCATAATTAACGGGGCTAATGATTCCTTGAGAACCTTTGAGAAGGGCAGGGAATCAACAACTATTCTGGTTAACAATGCTATTCATCCTGGTGAACCAGATGGGGTGAATGCTATGCTCATTTGGACGAAAAACTGGATTAAAAATGGCAAAAAGACGAAGGATATGCCTGTTATCGCTTTCATTCCTGCATACAATGTTGGTGGAATGATGACTCGTTCCGGCACTAGTCGAGCAAATCAAAACGGACCTGAGGAATACGGATTCCGAGGGAATGCACAGAACCTAGATTTAAATCGAGATTTCATTAAAATGGATTCTAAAAATTCGTTTGTGTTTGTAAAGATTTTTCATGCCTTGAATCCGGATGTTTTTATCGACAATCACGTAACGAACGGAGCGGATTACCAGCATGTTTTGACGTTGATTTCCCCATTGAAAGAGCGATTAGCACCAAGTATGGAAGATCAAACTTATTGTAAAATGATTCCCGAATTGAAGAGAGGTTTGACGGAGAGGCAAATAGATTTGGTTCCGTATGTCGATTTAAAAAACCAGGTTCCTGACAATGGAATTGTCGCTTTTAATGATTTGCCACGCTATTCAATGGGGTATGCTTCTCTATTCAACACCTTCTCATTTACGGTAGAAACACACATGCTCAAACCTTTTCCGCAGCGAGTTCAAGCTACTCTGGCTTTTTTCGAGGAAATGGTAGCTTATTGTTCGACAGAAAGTAAGGCGATTGAAAAAGCGAGAGAAGACGCAATCGCCTTTCAAAAGGTTGAGAAATATCATTATTTCAATTTTATATTGGACGAAACGAAGGCAGATAGCATCACCTTTAGGGGTTTTGAGGCAAAGTATACGCAAAGTGAAGTAACAGGATTGGATCGATTGTATTACGATAGAAATGAACCTTGGACAAAGAAAATTCCTTTTTATCAAACACACGTGGCGATGGATTCCGTGGCTTTGCCGAATCAATATCTCGTTGCGGGCCAGGCACAAGATGTAATTGATAGACTTAAGGCAAACAATATTGGCATGGTAGAAATAACCACAGATGGAGTTATCGAGGCATACAAACAGAAGGTGAATAGCTTCAAAAGTCCTAATTCTCCTTATGAAAATCACTTTTTACATTCAGAGGTAGAAATTGAGTTGGTGAAAGAAAAAGTAAAAGTGAAAGCAGGAGATTATCTTATTTCGGCAGTCCAAACGAATATGTTTTTTTTGCAATCGGTATTATTTGCACAAACCGAAGACAGTTATTTTGGTTGGAATTTTTTCGACAGTTACATGGATGAAAAAGAATACTTCTCACCCTATGTTTTCGAAGATATTGCGGCTGACTTACTAAAAGAGAATCCAGATTTAAAGAAGGAATTGGAGGAAAAGCGGAAATATGATGTCGATTTCGCAAAAAGTCAGTGGGCGCAATTATATTTCATTTATCAACGCAGCCCGTATTTCGAACCAAATTTTCGTGTTTTACCCGTTTACTTCGTCTATTAGTTTTCGTATTTTTGTGACCAAATTTAGCAAGTAGATGACTTACGATATAGCGATAGTTGGAGGAGGAATTGTGGGAGCAGCGACCTTTTATAAGTTACAGAAGAAGTATCCCAGTTTAAATATTGCTCTCTTTGAGAAAGAGAATTTGTTGGCTGACCATCAAACCGGTCATAATTCGGGTGTGATTCACTCAGGATTGTACTATAAACCAGGTTCGCTGAAAGCAAGAAATTGCATCGAAGGTCGTCATGAATTGGTCGCTTTTGCAAAGGAACATGGTATTGATCATGACGTTTGTGGTAAAATTGTCGTTGCAACGGGTGAGGAAGAGCTTCCTTTCTTGGAAAAAATCTATCAAACCGGATTAGAGAACGAAATTGAAGGGTTGCGTAAAATTGGTCCGGCAGAAATTAAAGAAATAGAACCACATTGTCTTGGGATTGCAGGACTGCATGTTCCATGCACAGGTATCATTGATTTCCGCGGTGCGACCGAAAAAATGGTTGAACTCGCTTTAGCGATGAATGCAAACAGTATATTGTACTTGCAACATGAGGTTTTGGACATAGAGAAAGACGAAGGACATTCGACTATCAAAACAAACAAAGGAGATTTTTCTGCAAAGTATTTGGTTTTTTGTGGTGGACTTCAAGCAGATCGGTTAGCGAAAAAAGACGATGTTAAGTTGAAAGAAAAAGTCGTTGGCTTCCGTGGTGATTATTACGAGTTGACTGAACAGGGACATCATAAAATCAAACATCTTATCTACCCTGTCCCTAATCCTGATTTTCCATTCTTGGGCGTACATTTTACACGTATGACAGATGGTGAAATAGAATGTGGACCAAATGCCGTATTCACCTTCAAACGCGAAGGATATGGAAAAACGGACTTTTCATGGAGAGATACGTGGGATGCATTGACCTATAAAGGAACGTGGAAGTTGTTTTTTAGCAATGCGCGTTTTGGAATTAATGAGTATAGAAGAGCTTTTTCGAAAAAATTATTCTTGAAAACTTTACAACGAATGGTTCCAGATTTAACGATGGATGATTTGAGAACTGGTCGCTCTGGTGTACGCGCTTTATTACTGCGTCAAGATGGTGACACGCGTGATGACTTTAAAATTATTCATGAAGGAAATTCTATTCATGTCTTGAATGCACCTAGTCCTGCGGCAACTGCTTCCTTGGCTATTGGGAATTATATCGCGAAAGAGGTAGAAGAGAAATTCAAATTGTAATTTTAAAATTCAACAGCTATTAATTTTATACTACTTGGTATAATACCTTTTGGAATAAAATTTGATTTTAGAAATAGAATTTTCACTCGTTATTTTATTAAAATTCCAATTCATGAGTAAATCAAAGATTCATCCGAGAAATAAATACCAGGGAAAGTACGATATTAACGCTTTGGTGAAGGCCTGCCCAGAATTGAAATCGTTTATCACCAAAAATATTTCGGGTGAAGAAACCATCGATTTCACACAGCCACAAGCCGTTCTATTGTTGAACAAAGGTTTACTAATGACGCAATATGGTTTGGAATCATACGATCTCCCTGAAGACAATCTCATTCCGCCGATTCCAGGTCGAGCTGATTATATTCATTACACGGCAGATTTAATTTCAAGTCGATCTTTCGGGAAGATTCCGACAGGACCGGAGGTGAAAGTTCTTGATATCGGATGCGGGGCAAATTGTATCTATCCGATTATTGGACACATTGAATATGGTTGGACTTTCGTTGGATCGGACATTCGTCAAGTGTCTTTGAAAACGGCAGAAGAAATTTGCAAAGGTAATGGTGAATTATTATTAAACATAGAATTTAGGAACCAGCGTCAAGCAAGAAATATTTTCGATGGAGTAATAATGAAAGGAGAAAAGTTTGATTTGAGTGTCTGCAATCCTCCGTTTTTTTCTTCACCTCAGGATTCAGTAAAGTCATCTACTCGAAAAGTAAAAAACTTGCACGGCGACAAAAGCGACTCTGTTCCAAAACAAAATTTTAGCGGTATAAGCAATGAATTATGGTGTGAAGGTGGTGAAAAACGCTTCGTGCAAAACATGATTTATGAAAGTGCGAAGGTGAAAGACAATGTAATTTGGTTCACAACCTTGGTTTCAAAAGAGTCGAACTTGAAATTGTTTTATGCCTTGCTCGACAAATGCAGGGCGAAAGAGGTGAGAACGATACAGATGGGGCAGGGGAATAAGTCGAGTCGGATTTTGGCGTGGACGTTTACTCCAAAAAGGAAATTTGTGAAAGCTAAAAAAGAAAATTCGCGAATTTTAAAAGACTAAGTTTTTAGTTTGCGAAAATCTGTTTTTTTGACACATGACTCTAAGTCTTTCTTTTCTTCTTCTTTGCCGCAGGAAACAAAATATTATTCAGAATCAACCGATAACCCGGCGAATTTGGATGTAAGTTCAAATCTGTAGGAGGATCTGAAACTCTATGTTGGTAGTCCTCTGGATCGTGTCCACCATAAAATGTCCACGTACCTTGACCCATTTCGCCATGAATGTAACGCGCGGTTCCCAGAGCTTCACTTTCTCCTAGAATCAACACGTTCGGCTTAATGAATTCTTTGTTGAAATCAGTCGTTTGACCATAAAATCCTGGGATAACATCCGTGTGACATTGCGTCAACATCGTTGGAACAACAT
The DNA here is from genome assembly GCA_002332715.1 of Flavobacteriales bacterium UBA2040. Lineage (GTDB taxonomy): Bacteria > Bacteroidota > Bacteroidia > Flavobacteriales_D > Crocinitomicaceae > UBA2040. The sequence continues at coordinate 3,660 of DDBE01000079.1, read as the reverse complement.
CCCATTTCGCAGAAAAATCAAACAATGTAAAATTGTCGGTTTCTTCTCTTAATTTGTTGTGTTTCTCTGTTCCATCAATGTCAGAGTACTCATACACCATTGGGTTTCTCTCCAAAGTGAAGTCCTTGAAAGCAAAAGTATTGTCGTACTCGAGCTTATTTTGACAATTCGGGTCAGAGGGGTCGCCATCAAACATACTCTCGCAAATATCCGTTTTCGCCGCAGCTAGGGCAATATCGAAACTATCTGTTCCACTGCACATGGTGAACAAGAATCCACCACCAAAAACGAATTCCCGGATTCTCAATGCCACTGCTAACTTCAATCCCGAAACTTTCGCAAATCCCAATCGAATGGCACTTTCTTCTGCGTCTTTTACTTGTTGCTGATACCATGGAAACGAACGATAATTGGCATAAAACTTACCGTATTGGCCAGTAAAATCTTCGTGGTGTAAGTGCAGCCAATCATATTCCGGTAAAACGCCATTTACAATAGAAGAATCATAAATCTTATCATATGGAATTTCTGCATAATCCAAAACGAGGGTTACTGCATCATCCCAGGGCATTTTTCCTTCAGGGGTATACACGGCAATCTTCGGTGCTTTTTCCAATTGAACCACTTCCATGTTTACTTCTGGATTTCCGATTTGTCGTTTTATTGCATTGACCTGACCGTCAGCAAGAACCTCGTATTTCACACCACGAATCACCAACTCTTCCTCAATTGTTTGTAAGTGAGGGAAAATAAAAGATCCACCTCTGTAATTTAACAACCATTCCATCACTACATTGTTCTCAAGCACCCAAAATGAAACACCATACGCTTTCAAATGGTCGCTTTGTGAGTCGTCCATAGAAACTAAAATTTGAGAGGCATTCGTTTGGAAAGACCAGGTTATCAGTGAAAGAAAGAAAAGTGATTTGTTTATCATATTATTTTAAAGTCGTTTTCCCAATTGTAATAACTCAAAAATCGTGCTTTTCTTTAAAAAGCATTCTCAATATCGCTGGAAGAGCTAAAATCTTCTCCATCTTTTTCGTTTATGACGTTGATTTTACTTGGAATGTTAAATGCATTCGCTGCTGCACTTTCAATAGCCTTGTTGCTATTCATAGCTGACCCAATTGTAGAATTTCCGAAATTGGCATCCATGTTATCCAAGTTCTCAAATCGGGCGTATTGACCTATGAATCGAAGTCGAACGGTATCCAAAGAACCATTTCTGTGTTTTGCTACGATGATTTCACCAATTCCTGCATTTGAACCGCCTTCACCATCGTCCATTAACCCATAATACTCTGGACGATAAATAAAGGAAACGATGTCGGCATCTTGCTCAATTGCTCCAGATTCACGAAGGTCGGAAAGTACCGGTCGTTTATCACCACCGCGTTGTTCAACTGACCGACTCAACTGAGACAGAGCAATCATTGGCACGTTTAATTCTTTTGCAATTTCCTTAATAGAACGAGATATTAAGGAAATTTCTTGTTCACGATTTCCAGGACCTTTTCCACCACCGGCAGTCATTAACTGTAGGTAATCGATGATGACCACTTGAATGTCGTATTGTAATTTCAAACGACGACATTTCGCCCGTAAATCGAAAATAGAAATTCCGGCTGTATCATCAATGTAAATTGGTGCTTGGGATAATTTAGAGATTCGCGTGTGCAATTGTTGGAATTCATGCTCTGCCAAATCACCTTTCCGCAATTTATCTGCAGGCAAGCGACTTTCACTCGAAATCAAACGTTTTACCAATTGAACGGCTGACATCTCCAAAGAGAAAATGGCCACTCCCATTCCATAATCCACAGCTGTATTGCGTGCCATTGAAAGAACAAAGGCCGTTTTCCCCATAGCTGGACGAGCAGCAATTACAATCATATCTGATTTTTGCCAACCCGCGGTAATTTTATCTAGATCTATGAATCCGGTTGGAATACCCGATAATCCATCTTTGTTTTGACTCGCTTTTTCAATTTCATCTATCGCCTCACGAACAACGTTCTTCATTTCAGCAACTTGTTTCCCCATATTCTTCTCGGAGATTTTAAACAAGTCTTCCTCAGCTTTATTGAGTACTTCAAAAACATCATTGGTGTCCTCGTAGGCCAATTTTTGCACCTCGGTACTCATACGAATCAATTCCCTTTTAATATGCTTTTCGCTTATAATTCGAGCGTGATATTCTATATGCGCTGCAGAAGCAACACGAGAAGTCAATTGAGAAATATAAACCGCACCTCCACTGGCTTCTAATAGACCTTCCTTTTTCAATTGGTTGGTAACTGTAAGTATATCTACAGGTGTTGATGTCGCGAATAATTCACGTACAGCAGTGTAAATATTTTGGTGTTTTGGATCGTAAAAACTCTGCGGAGAAAGCAAATCGATGGTATCAGTAACGGCATTTTTCTCGAGCATCAATGCCCCAAGGACAGCTTGTTCGATGTCAATAGCTTGTGGTGGAAATTTCCCCAATTCGTTCGCCATCGGTCCTGCGTTTTTCAATCGATTAATTGGTTTTCTGTTGTTTTCCACCTTCTTTTCCATATTAAAACAAAGATACGGTATTGAAGCTCCACATCGAATTTTTTTGTAGATAAAAATTTAAAAAAGATATAACGAATCGTTATTAACAATTGTTGAAACAAGTTTAACTTTGGCCCGTGCAAAGAAAGATAATCGAAACAGCTGATGGTTCAAAAACGATTCATATTGAGGATTGGGATGAACACTATCATTCGATAAATGGAGCGCATCAAGAAGCGATGCACGTTTTTATAAAAAAAGCGCGTGAGCGAATCGCTGAACGTAAAGAAATTTCTATTCTTGAAATGGGATTTGGCACTGGACTCAATACCTTTCTTACTTTGCAAATGGCAACTGAATTGAATGTCAAGGTAAATTACTTTGGATTGGAAGCTTTTCCAGTGAATAAAGAAGAATTAGAAGCTTTGAATTACAATTCTCTTTGGAGCGAAGGGAGTAATTTTTTCGAAAAGATACACGATTCAGGATGGAGTCAGAAAGTGGAAATACATTCAAATTTTTCTCTTACGAAAATAGAAACCAAATTTGAAGATTGGGAGGCCATCCCGAATACGTTCGATTTCATTTATTTTGATGCATTTGGTCCGCGCGTGCAGCCCGAATTATGGACAATCCCTATTTTTGAAAAGGTGTTTGAATCGGCAAATGTAGGCGCGTTTTTTTTGACTTATTGCGCCAAAGGGCAGGTGAGGAGAGATTTGGGGAGTGTTGGATTTAAAATGGAAAGATTATCCGGCCCTCCAGGAAAAAGAGAAATGTTGATGGGTAGCAAATCAGGTTGCCAACATTAGGTCATTAAGCCTGCCTTGCGGCAGAAGAGATATTGGCTTGCCGTCGCAAGGCAGGATTAATTTTCTTCATCACTTTATTTCTTCATGTTTAACAAAAAAGTCGATATTATCATTATAAAGGGTATACGCAATAGGAAGCGATATACCTTTTGTGATGACATAATAAATACCATCTTTGTTGCATGAGTTTGGGTTATTACACCTGCTGCTGTTTTACTTAAAGTGAATTGCGCGAAGCTAGCCAAGAACAGAAAGTATAAATTGTTTCATAATTATTAGTTTTGATGTGGTTTGCACTTTAAGA
>DDBE01000014.1 GCA_002332715.1 Flavobacteriales bacterium UBA2040 | reverse complement strand
CAGAAACGCTTTGGATATTTTTAAAAGTTCGTTGAAAGATACGAAATTTAATGGGTTTTTGGATTTGAAGAGTGAGCTGATGTAGTTGATTACAACAAGTTCGAAAGAAGGCATTGTACATCTTCAAACTGTTGTATAACAGAGATAGTCAAAATTGAGTGTAAATTCTTTCGATTTCACTCCAAAACACAACTGTGCATGGTTATTTCAAAATCTAGATATTCATACACAACCGCAAGAAACAAAGATTTTATATTGCCAAATATAATAATGACACTCTTTTCAAAAAATCTAAAAAGCCACTTCTTTTGCACCAACATTTCATTCGCACTCTTATTTCACCGTAACGGATTTCGTAAAAAAAAGTTGAGGGACAAAAAGTTTAAGCATTAAAAAAACCAGATTTCAATCGAAACCTGGCTTTAACTATAGTCTGAAAAAAAACTCTATTTCATATTCTTTTTGTCGTCTACTTCAACAGCCGCCATTTCGTCTGATTTGTATTCGCCGGCATCTAGTTTCGTTTTGATTTTCTTGAATGTTTCTACTGTGTAGTTCACATCTTCTAAAGTATGAACAGCAGTTGGAATCAAACGCAACATGATCACATCTTTTGGTACAACTGGATAAATTACAATTGAACAGAAGATATTGTGATTTTCACGCAAATCGTAGGTCAAGTTGGTCGCTTCCGCCAAATTACCTTTCATAAATACAGGTGTTACAACTGAATTCGCTTCGCCTAAATCGAAACCTGCTTCGCCTAATCCTTTTTTCAAAGCGGTAGCAATCGTCCACAATTGCGCTTTAATCTCTGGACGAGTTCTAAGCATTTCAAGACGTTTACGCGCTCCAACAGTGATAGTCATCGGTAAAGACTTCGCATACATTTGAGAACGCATGTTGTAACGGAAGTATTCAACAATATCTTCATTTGCACAAAGGAAACCTCCAACAGACGCCATTGATTTGGCGAAAGTTCCAAATAGCACGTCGATTTCAGCTTGAACGCCTTGCGCCTCTCCGGCGCCTTGACCTGATTCACCGAGTGTTCCAAATCCGTGAGCGTCATCAACGAACAAACGGAAATCATATTTACCCGATTTACGGAATTCAACTATTTCTTTCAATTTTCCTTGGTCACCCGCCATTCCGAAAACTCCTTCGGTAATAACTAAGATTCCACCTCCCGTTGTTTCTGCCAAACGAGTAGCATTCGTCATTTGTTTGTCGAAGCTATCCATGTCGTTGTGCTTGAACACGAAACGTTTTCCATTGTGCAAACGCATTCCATCCAAGATACAAGCGTGGGCTTCGCTATCGTAGACGATGATGTCATTTCTATCTACCAAACAGTCAACGGCTGAAACCATTCCTTGGTACCCGAAGTTCAACAAGATTGAATCTGGAAAACCCATGAATTCGGCGATTTCATTTTCCAACATCTCGTGTTCGCTCGTCTGTCCCGTCATCATTCGCGCACCCATTGGGTAAGCCAATCCGAATTGTTCAGCTGCTTCCTTATCCGCTTTACGCACTTCAGGATGATTTCCTAAACCGAGGTAGTTATTCAAAGACCAAACAAGACATTCTTTGCCGCGGAAAACCATTTTGTTTCCTAATTCACCTTCCAATTTCGGGAAGGTAAAATAACCGTGAACACCTTTTGAGTACTGTCCAATTGGACCTCTGTTTTTCTTGATTTTTTCAAAAATATCTGCCATGTAAGCTTTTTTTGTTTTTTAGCAGAAAGCGATATTCATCACATTCCTGTTTAGAATTGCAAAGATAATTCAAATAATCTTTACAATGTTATGATATTGAACGAATATGTATAGGAATTTGTTCACAAAGTAGAATAACTTTTTCGATTCTTAATAAATTATCAATCTAGAAAGTCAAGAGTTATCGAAAACAGTAAAAGTGATTCATTCAGTTCTAATCAAATATCTCTCTTCAATCACATACATATGATGAATAGCGTGTCCAACCATCAGCCAACCACCGCTTCGGGCAGAAAAAGGTTGATTATTTCCCGTTCCGACGAAATCCAAATTACTTTCATTCATTCCGTCAAATAAGGCGATGCTGCTGTTTCGTGTTGCCATAAATTGGTCGATTATTTGTTCGGGTGAACGTTCGTCCAAATTAGCGGTCAAATCATACGCATTTTCATCGAAACCTTCCATATTTGTTGGGTCGTGACGTGAAGTGCGAAGAGAGCGGTATTGGAAAATCAATTCTGTATCGATAACATGCGAAATTACACCTTTGATCGACCATTTTCCTTCTTCGTAGCGATAATCCCATTTGTCTGCTGGAATATTTTTTAAAAAAGTCAAAAAGACCTCACGCTGACCTTGCATAGATTGTAATAAACTTTCTTCCTCTTCAATGTATTTGAAGTAGTGCTTAGACCAAGATGGTGCGTGTTCGGGGTTGGGTTGTGTTCTTATCATTTTTTTGAGTGTTTAATATCGCTTGCCTTCGACTCTGCTCAGTCAGCGCTAAATTTGTCTTGACCGCTAGTCAGTCAACGCTTGAAATTCTTGTTAGAACGCAGGCTGAACGGAGTCGAAGCCTACTTATAATTTCTGATCGAGTAAATAAATCAAAGCCGCCACCGAAGCCGCGCCCAGTTCCAATTCTCGTTTGTTTACATTTTCGAATACGTCACTTTCGGCATGATGAAAATCGAAGTACCGTTGAGAATCGACTGCGAAACCGAACAATGGTATTCCTTCAAATTCATCTTTTAGCGGCCCGATGTCGACACCACCATATCCTTTTTCGAATTGGTTGACGAAGTACGGAGCGAATAAAGGCGCGAAGCTTTTTAATAAGTCGAGGTGTTTGTCTGGACCATCCAAATCAAAACCTCTGGGTGAAAAT
>DDBE01000212.1 GCA_002332715.1 Flavobacteriales bacterium UBA2040 | reverse complement strand
CCGTTTCGGTTAGCCGAGACGGGACTTTTTTTTGTTCAGACTTTGCGAGTCGAATAAATTTCTTCCCGTCAAAACTTTCGTTAATTTTACAATCAAAAGGTTTATACATGAAACACGTATCGCTCGAAAGCATAGAAAAAGCAATAAATAAAGTAGACAATCTCGACGATGACGGATTAGAGAAATTATCCGAAACATATGCTTTGGCTCAAAATGTTTTATTGTCCTATTTGATGTCGGCTGCTTTGGAGTATGAGAATGAGCAACTCGAAGGATTGATCATTTATTATTTCTGCGTGATTTCTGAGGCTTTTAACCAAGAAAACATACGAACAGTAGTTGTTTCAGAAACCGACATTGAAGAATTCCAGGAGCCCTATTTTGAAATGCTCGATGACTATTTTGAATCGGAAGATGAGGATATGATGGAGGATTTTTGCGATCAACCCAACTTGGCCCAATTCATAGCTATGGAAATTAGCACAGAAGATGAAGATGGAACCTCATTATCGGATGAAACAGCAACCCAATTGTTTATCGTGACTATTGCCATGATTACATTGATGGGGAGAGCAACAGAAGCGTAAATGTCGCCGAAAGAGATATATACAAAGATGATGGAGAAGGACGAGTTTTCTCGTCTGTTGGGCATGGAACTTACCGAAATTAATACAGGTTCTTGTACCTTGAAATTAACGGTTACCAGAGCATTGTCAAATGGGTTTCAAATCGCTCATGGTGGAATTGCATATTCGTTGTCAGACTCGGCTTTAGCATTTGCTTCCAACGCTTACGGACAGAAATGTGTGAGCATCGAAACCAGTATTTCTCATCTCAAAAGTGTTCAAATCGGTGAAACAATTACCGCTTTTTGCACCGAAATTAATCGGGGCAATTCCATTGCACTTTATGCAGTGCAGTGTAAAAATGAGAACAATGACTTGATTTCCGTTTTTAAAGGAACAGTCAAAATATCACGTTCTAATTGGGAATAATTAGCATTGACTAAATTTTACGTAGGATTTTAAGACTCATTATATTTTTACACTTTACTATGTATGCATAAGATAAATATTATGCATATTTTAGTAAAAAAATTCAATCTTATGTTCAAACCAAGTGTAGATTTATTCGATTTCGTACTCCGTCAAAACTGGCATAAAGTGTCTAGGATGTATAATCAGAAGTCGGCGCAAATCCATATTACAAGCTCCATTGGGTTTTTATTAATGATAGTGGAAAAAGTAGGAACGCCAAGTACGCAACTTGGTCCACGTATGGGAATGGAACCGACAAGTTTGTCGCGCACATTAAAAACGATGGAAGAAGCTGGCTACATTCGTCGCGAATTGGATAAGGTTGACAAACGTAAAGTTTTGATTTTCCTGACAAAGGAAGGGGTCGAAAAAAGGCGTCAAACAAGAGACTTAATCGTTGACTTCAACGATAAACTGAACGCCAAAATACCCACCGGAAAGATGAAAACATTTTTTGAGGTAATGGAAAAAATTGAAGAAATAACAGATACAGAATTGGAAGGATTGTCCAAATACGTTAAATAAAACGATATGAATCGACACATAAATAAAGTAGCTATATTGGGTTCCGGAGTCATGGGCTCAAGAATTGCTTGTCATTTTGCTAACATAGGTTGTGAGGTATTACTTTTGGATATTGTTCCCAAAGAATTGAATGATCTTGAAAAAGCAAAAAACGTAAGCGTAGAAAGCAAAACATTTCGAAATAGAATTGTCAACGATGCACTAAGGTTTGCGCTTAAAAGCAACCCATCACCGATTTACAGTAAGAAGTTCGCTACACGAATCGAAACAGGAAATTTCGAAGATGACATGGCCAAAATCGCGGATTGTGATTGGGTTATGGAAGTGGTGGTAGAAAGGTTAGACATTAAGAAAATCATTTTCGATCAAGTTGAAAAACACAGAAAACCTGGAACTTTGATTTCGTCGAATACCTCTGGAATTCCAATTCATTTGATGTTGGAAGGAAGAAGTAATGACTTTCAAGCGCATTTTTGTGGAACCCATTTCTTTAATCCACCAAGATATTTGCCTCTTTTGGAAATTATTCCAACGGCGAAATCGAATCCTGAGGTTATCGATTTCCTAATGGATTATGGTAGACGTTACCTAGGAAAGAAAACCGTTTTGTGTAAAGATACACCCGCATTTATCGCTAACCGAGTTGGAGTTTATGCGATTATGGCTCTTTTCCATACGGTTCAAGAAATGGATCTTTCTGTTGAGGAAGTGGATAAACTTTCAGGCCCTGTTCTCGGTCGTCCAAAATCGGCAACTTTCCGCACCTGTGATGTTGTTGGACTAGACACTTTGGTCCACGTAGCGAATGGTTTAAAAGACAATTGTCCGAATGATGAGGAAAAAGATTTATTTGTTTTGCCCGATTATATTTCCAAAATGGTGGAGAATAATTGGCTCGGATCTAAAACAGGACAGGGATTTTATAAAAAAGTAAAAGGCGACGACGGTAAAAGCGAGATCTTGGTTTTGGATCTAAAAACCTTAGACTACCGACCGCAGGAAAAAGTAAAATTTCCGACCTTAGAAATGACGAAACCTATCGACGACCTGAAACAACGCACCAAAATGTTGGTGATGGGAATGGACAAAGCCGGCGAATTTTACCGTAAACTTTTCGGTGGATTGTTTGCTTACGTTTCCAATCGACTTCCTGAAATCACAGATGAATTATACAAAATCGACGATGCCCTTAAGGCTGGATTCGGCTGGGAATTAGGTCCTTTTGAAACTTGGGATATCGTTGGTCTTGATGCAGGTTTAAAATGGATCGAAGACGGCGGTCATAAAGTGGCTGATTGGGTGAAAGATCATAAGTCAAACGGTAAGACATCATTCTATCAAACAGAACAAGGAACTAAAAGTTATTACAATCAAGACAAAAAAGAATATCAAATTATTCCGGGAACGGAAGACTTGGTTCTTTTGGATGCTCTTCGTGAGGAAAACACAGTTTGGAAAAACTCAGATGTTACCTTG
>DDBE01000025.1:2444-7712 GCA_002332715.1 Flavobacteriales bacterium UBA2040 | reverse complement strand
AATTGGTTGACGAAGTACGGAGCGAATAAAGGCGAGAAGCTTTTTAATAAGTCGAGGTGTTTGTCTGGACCATCCAAATCAAAACCTCTGGGTGAAAATCCTCCTCTATCACTTTCAATAGCAGCGATCTGTTTATCACCTCTTTCTTTTGTCCATGTCGCATAGGTTTTACCGCCCATGTTTCCGTTTTCTTCGTTCATGAAAAACACGAGGCGTAATGTATGTTTTGGTTTGTAATTTAGTGTTTTCAAAACGCGTAAAGCTTCTAAATTATGGATCACTCCTGCCCCGTCGTCATGTGCACCTTCTCCGGTGTCCCAAGAATCGATATGTCCACCGAAAGTGATATATTCTCTTGGCTTTTCGCTTCCGGTCATTTCTGCAATGATATTGTAGGAAGTTTCATCTGGAAAATTCTGACAATTCATTTCCAGAACGAATTTGCATTTTCCTTTTTTCAATTGAGCAGAAAGCAATTCGCAGTCAACCGTGGACAAAGCCGCTGCAGGAATTTTCGCCACTGAATCGACATAGTGCATAGAACCTGTGTGCGGATGATCATCGATAGGCAGGGCAAGCGAACGAATTATCACTGCTTTTGCGCCTAATTTACTTCCTTCAACGGCACCCAATCCTCGGAGTGGCCAACAGGCTCCGTATGCTCTGAAAGTAGAAATTTGTGCGGCGTCCATCGGTTGGTTCACAAAAACTATTTTGCCTTCAACTTGGCTTCTTGTCGCTTTTTTAAGTGCATCCAAAGAAGTAAACTCGATTACATCGGCTTCAATTGCTCCTTCTGTGCCAATCGAACCACCAAGCGCGAGAACTTTTACTTTGTGCAAAACACCTTTATCATCTTTAAAGTAGGCGCTTTCTTTTGTTCCCCTTTCCCAATGCGGAACTTGAATTTCCTGCAAATACACGTTATCAAAACCATGCGATTTCATTTTTGCTTCACTCCAATAAACCGCCATTTCTGCTGCTGCCGAACCTGAAATTCTGGCTCCAACGTCTTTGCAAAGTGAGCGTAAATCTTCATGAGCTTTTCCACGGAGGAGTGTTTCATCATAAATTTTACGAATGAAGGTGGAATCGTTTTGAGCGAAAGTTCCAGTTGAAATAATCAGAAATATTAATAAGCCTTTAAACATATGTTTGAGGATAATCTGGTGCTTTCAAAAATAATCAAAAAAAGATTCATGGATTTTCCGTTTTATTAACAGAAACCAAAACGATAGATAATTTTGAACAGTGGAATAGCGGTATTTTTATCGAACCAAAAATGAAATCAGAAAGGATGTTGTCGCGCGAAAGGAGGAAAAAATTAAAATTATTGAATCGTTATTATAAGATGACGAATTTCTATGATTTTTTGAAACAAACCGCACTCAAAGGGGGCGTCATTTTGGCGATTCTTTTGATCGCATTTTTCATATTGGACTATTATTATTTGGATACACACGCCATACTCGACAGTTTGATGGCCAATTATTCACCTCTTAGCATACTCAGTATATTTTATGCTTCAGAAACGATCATTGGAATTTTACCGCCAGAAATGTTCATTGCCTGGAGTTCAAAAATGCCCAATCCAGTTTTGTATTTGTTCATTTTGGCTTCGCTTTCCTATTTGGGTGGTGCAACGGCGTATTGGCTTGGAAAATTAGTTGGAAAAATTCCTTCCATTAAAAATCGATTGGAAAATCGCATTGCCAAACACACTACCAATTTAAGAAAATGGGGTGGCTTTTTTATTTTAATTGGAGCTTTGTTGCCTCTTCCTCACGCTATTGTTTCCTTTGCTTGTGGGTTAATCAAATACGATTTTAAAAACTATATGCTTTGGGCACTATTCCGCTTTGTCCGCTTTGCCTTGTATGGTTGGTTGATTTTTGGTGCGTTAAGCTAAATTTCTTTTTTTCTTGATGAAACAATTCCCGGTCTAATCAATTTCATGTAGAGATTTTAAAACTAGCGCTTTGAAATGCGAATCGGTCTTTTTTCAAAACCGCCACCACAATTTGGGCACACATTCTTAAGCTCATTTTCGACGCATGTGGAACAAAAAGTACACTCGTAACTGCATATCATCGCTTCGGTGCTGTCTTGAGGTAAAGACACATTACATTTTTCACAAACGGGTTTTAACTCAAGCATGGCCTAGTTTCTTTTATCGGTTTTGAGAATTCCAAAGGTATGACCGTCCGACCAACCGCTTTCCAAGGGCAAAGATTCTCGATGGGTCCCTTCGTGTTTCATTCCTGCTTTTTCAAGAACACGAATGGAACCAAGATTATCAATAGCGCATCCAGCTTCCACTCTGTGCAATTTCAACTCATCAAAACAATAATCGAGTGCACAACTAACCGCTTCCGTGGCGAGACCTTTGTTCCAGTAATCTGGGTGAAATTTGTACCAAATCTCTGCACTGCTGTACCGTGTACATTTGAATGAAAAACCGAACATCCCAATGAATTTATCGGTGCCTTTTTCTTCAATCGCGAAAGTAAAAATTACGTGCGTTTTTAATCTTATTATCGACAATCCTATCCTTTAGGATAGCTTTGGTAATCGAAATATCTTCTGGAATTCCCAAAGTATTGTATTTTTCTACTTCGGGAATTGAACTCAAAGCATGCATTTCTTGGAGATCCGATTTAAGGAGTAGACGAATCGAAAGTCTAGGGGAAGTCAAACGCAGGTTTTTCATTTTACGGAATCTTTTTCTTAAACACATGTTCACCTATAGTAATCAAAAGATCGTCTGAATATTTTAGGTAACAAAAATGAGTTTACTTTCTAGAAAATGACAACCTTTTTCGAAGACCAGTAATTATCTGATCGGATTTTCAACAAATAAACACCCGGTTTCAGATTATTTATCAACCATTCATTGTTCGATTTTTGACTTAGATTAGCTTCTTTAACTTCAGCCCCCCATGTATTAAATAACTTAATTCCATCAATAGTAGATTGGTCATTCATTATATGAATTTCGCCTTTGGATGGATTCGGAAACACAAGCAAATGATCGTCCATCAAATTGTCGTCCAAAGACAAACCATCTAAGGGTTGATTAACTATTATATATCCATTTTTACCAACAGCAAAAACGACTGAATCGGAATAAGAATCGAAATCTCGTATACTTCTATAGACATTTTCGTATGTCCAAAAAGTGATCTGATCATCACTTCCGTATATCATTCCAGAATAAACACCATTAGTTGGTATTTGAACTTGTCCACCAACATACACATGCCCATTTCCTGATTTGTGCGTAGCGTGCATACTTGGGTAGAAAAACGTTGCTGAATTCATGTGTTGCTGCCAAGTAAGACCACCATCCATGGATATCAGTACACCAAAACCACCGTTCTGTCCGTGTAAATAGGTGGCTAAAACGCGAGAACTATCGACAAAAAGTACCGAGGTCATTTCATCATTCACTGTCAAAGTATTTGGAATAGTATCCCATATTACACCACCATTTGTCGTTCTGAAAAAATAAGCTCCGCCTCCTCCGCTTGCTGCAAGACCTAAGCTATCGTCCCAAAAGTCAAAATTATTAATCATGCCATACCCTTGAATAAATTGAGGGGTTATGTTTGTTTCCTCCCATGTCCCATTGGATAGTTTATTAATTATATCACCAGAAAAACACCCCGATCCACCTAAGAAACCACTGTTTTCATCGAAGAAGTATAATCCATGATTGAAACAGGCGTAAATGGAATTTTCTACACTCCAGTTGACACCACCGTCGATCGTTTTAAGTATACCGTAATAGGGTCCTACGGAAATATACCCGACATTTTCTGTTAAAAATTTTATCTGCAAAAAGTCCGTTTCAGGTCCAGGAAAAATAAAATTCGACATATCCAATGGATTCCAGGTTAAACCTCCATCCATCGTTTTCAAAATCAAACTGTCGTCGCCTGCAATATAGCCGACAGAGGCAGAAGGAAAACTAACCGAATTCAAGGTTTTATTCGTGCCAGAAGGAACTATATTCCACGTTTGGGCGTCACTTTGCGAAGCCAAAAGAAAAATGGTGAGAAGTGTAGAGATTGATTTTTTCACGATATTTTAATTTCTATTTCTATAAAGATCGACCATAAACCTAACTCGTTCAATGTACAATTGCGACTTATTCATGTACTTTCCCAAATTGCGAGGGTGGAATTCCGGTTTGTGACTTGAAAAACTTACTGAAATGGCCTGGATCATTAAAGTTGAGGTCGTACGCGATGTTTTTGGATGAAGATCCACCATTCAATTGTCGCTTAGCTTCAAGAATCAGTTGTTTATAGATAGTACTGCTGACCGTTTCACCTGTTTTCGCGTGTACAATTTCATTCAACACCTTATCCGTTACATTCAATAATGAGGTGTAATCTTTAACCATTCGCAATTCTCGAAATCTATTTTTCAATTCTCTTCGAAACAAAATATAAATATCGTTGTCGGCTTGGTTTAATTCAAATTTACTGGCCTTACCGTTCTGCATGCAATACACAATCAATTCCGTAAGCTGGGTTTTGACCATTAATTCTTTCAAATCGTTTGAAGACTTATACTCTTCCCACGCATTTTTCGAAATCAGTTTCATTTTTTCGGCAACAACAGAATGGAAAACATAGTTGGGCGCATATTCGTGAACGCCCAGGCAAATGTGATCGAAAAGAAAATTCTCGATTGATTTATCAGATTGGAACGAGCTGGTGCTAAATAGAAAAACGAATCCTTTCGATTTCAGATCGCGACTCAACTGATGTACTTGTCCAGGCGCTACGATATGAAAGGAATCCGCCTCGATCGTGAACTCCTCAAAATCAATCATATGCGTTCCGCCGCCTTTTTCAAAAACATAAAACTCAAAATAATCATGCCGGTACGCTTTGGTAAAATCATAATCGGTTAGTTCCTCAAGTTGATGAATAACTATCTTATTGTCCTGTTTATCCGACCTATTATGAATTGGAATCATCTATTAACACTTCATTTGGCGCATTAAGTTAGTTCTTTTCTTCCAACTAAAAAATCGAATTGTTTCATAGACTATTCAAAACGAAACTTTCCCTATCTTTGCACAAAATTTTTCACCATGGCTTTAAAATGCGGTATTGTAGGACTGCCGAATGTAGGTAAATCCACTCTTTTCAATTGTTTATCGAATGCGAAAGCACAGTCGGCAAACTTTCCATTTTGTACGATTGAGCCAAATATTGGCGTTATTTCTGTTCCCGATACGCGTTTGGAGAAATT
>DDBE01000025.1:0-2114 GCA_002332715.1 Flavobacteriales bacterium UBA2040 | reverse complement strand
GGCTTAGTAAAAGGAGCTTCCAAAGGTGAAGGTTTGGGAAATAAGTTCTTGGCGAATATTCGAGAAACAGACGCTATTATCCATGTTATTCGTTGTTTCGAAGATGACAATATCATACACGTCGACGGAAATGTAAACCCTGTTCGCGACAAAGAAGTGATTGATATTGAGTTGCAATTGAAAGATTTAGAATCTATTGAAAAGAAAATTGCTTCGCTTGCTCGAGTTATCAAGTCAGGCGACAAAGATTCTTTGAAAGAAAATGATTTAGCCATACGTGTGAAAGCACGATTGGAGCAAGGCATATCTGTTCGAGGAATGGAAATGGACGAAAAAGAGTCCGCTATTTTGAACAGTTTTCATCTGATTACTTCTAAACCTGTCTTGTACTTGTGCAACGTTAGTGAGGCACATGTGAAAACAGGAAATGCACATGTGGATGCTTTGAAAGCTTCTGTTGCAGCTGAAAATGCTGAAGTGATGATCATTGGAGCGAAAATCGAAGAAGACATCAACGAATTAGAATCATACGAAGAACGTCAAATGTTCTTAGAGGAATTGGATTTGGACGAGCCAGGTGTAAACCGTTTGATTCGTCAAGCCTACACGTTATTGAATTTACAGACTTACTTTACGGCGGGTGTAAAAGAAGTGCGTGCTTGGACAATCAATAAAGGAATGACGGCACCACAAGCGGCTGGCGTTATCCATACCGATTTCGAAAAAGGATTCATCCGTGCTGAGGTTATGAAATACGAAGACTTCACAACGTTGGGATCAGAAGCAGCGGTTAAAGAAGCTGGAAAATTCAAGGTCGAAGGAAAAGAATACGTCGTTGCCGATGGAGATGTGATGCATTTCCGTTTCAATGTTTAGTTTAAATTGTTGATTCATATGCGACACAATATTTAACCCCAACAGTTTATACAATTGATGCTAAGGCCAATATTTTAATAAAAAACTTAGGCTGCCCATCAGTTTAGTATTTCTGTCTTTTTCTCTGACTTTTTTTTGTGAAATGAATCTTAAAAACAAAAAATCTGCGAAAACCCTACGAAATATGAGTCATCTGTGTTCCAAAACCTATGCAATACAGTTTTGAGAGTTTCAACCTCAACCGCTAAAAAATCAATTTAAAAATCGTCCAACTATATTTCGTCAATCATTCATCCGTATTTTGTAACTTTACAGTGTATAATACAACAGCACGAAAAATTACAATTCATGAATATTCCCGCAAATAATCCATACCTAAAATCTTGGGTCGAAGTAGCTCAAAATTCCGATTTTCCAATTCAAAACATTCCCTTTGGAATTTTTAAAACGGCTCAACTTTCGCCTCGAGTTGGATCTAGAATTGGTGATTTTGTCATGGATTTGAAATCACTTTTTGTTTTGGGTTATATGGAGAATCTTCCTTTCGAAGCTTCAGATTTTAGTGCAGATGTCTTGAATCCGATGATGAAAAAAGGGAAAAAAGCGACGCGAGATTTACGCAACCGTATCTCAAAATTATTGGATGCAGCCCACAAAGATTTGCAAAACAACCAACATCATGTCGATCAAGTATTGATTCCTGTCGACCAAGCAGAAATGTTGTTGCCTGTTCATATCGGTGATTACACAGATTTTTATTCGAGTGAACAACACGCCTTTAACGTAGGTTGTTTGTTCCGTGATCCAGATAACGCCTTGTTACCCAACTGGAAACACATTCCAGTTGGATATCACGGAAGATCAAGTTCGATTGTACCATCTGGAGTAGATTTCCATAGACCAAAAGGACAGAAAAAACCACCTACAGCCGAAGTTCCAGTGTATGGAGAAAGTAATTTGTTGGATTTTGAATTGGAAACAGCCTTCTTTACCTATGAAGGTAAACCTTTGGGAGAAATTATTACCACAGAAGAGGCAGACGAATATATTTTTGGAATGACCTTGTTAAACGATTGGAGCGCCAGAGATATTCAGGGCTGGGAATATGTGCCATTGGGTCCATTCTTGGGAAAAAACTTTGCTTCTCATGTCTCTTGTTGGATAGTAACTTTGGATGCATTGGAACCTTTTAGAACGGCTGGACCTATCCAGAAACCGAAAGTTACTATCAAACAAGA
>DDBE01000075.1 GCA_002332715.1 Flavobacteriales bacterium UBA2040 | reverse complement strand
CCAATATTTTTCCATGGAATCAAAACCCATCATTTGCCAAGGGTGAATCATCACCGCCATTCCCAAGCTTTCACACGCTTCAAAAATCGGGAAGAATTCGTCTTCAGAAAGGTTTTTATCGTTGATGTTTGATCCAATTTGAATTCCGACCATGCCAATTTCCTTCGCACGTTCCAATTCGCGAATTGCCGCATCTTGATCCTGCATTGGAATAGTCGCTAAACCGATATAGTTTTTTGGGTAACGATGGACTAAGTCTGCGATATGATCATTCAAATACCTCGACAACTCAACACAGTCTTCCGTTTTCGCCCAATAACTGAACATCACTGGAATTGTACAAACTACTTGTGTCTGCGTTTCGAAATTTTGATAATCGGTGATTCGCACGTCTTCGTCCCAGCAGTTTTCCTCAACACGTCGAAAGAATTTTCCTCCTTGCATCATATCGGCGGTGCCATTGTCGTTGTGCTCTAAAAAAATGAATTTCCCGTAACCGAATTTTTCTGTCCAATTGGGCAGATG
This sequence comes from Flavobacteriales bacterium UBA2040, assembly GCA_002332715.1. Classification (GTDB taxonomy): domain Bacteria; phylum Bacteroidota; class Bacteroidia; order Flavobacteriales_D; family Crocinitomicaceae; genus UBA2040. The sequence goes on along the minus strand of DDBE01000075.1, from coordinate 2,176 downwards.
TTTCGGGATTATGTGGGTGTGCATATCTATTTTGAGCATCTATATGGGTTTTGTACCAAAGATAATATTTTATAATTCGAGTCATACTTTCGAATCATAACTTTCCAAGAAATCGGCGTGAATATCAGATGATTTACTAGAATTCTAGTTCATCCATTTCAAATTTCGGGCGTACAATGCAATAAACAGAGCCGAGAAGATTATCCCAAACCATGTCAAAGTACTTGGGATTTCGCTAGCAGAGAAGAATAGATAAATTTGTCCAATTGTGAAAATGGAGTAAATAATATAAATGTGGAAACCTAGTTTTCGTCCTAAGAACATCAAGCTCACGCCCGCAAATCCTATCAACAAACCTAATAAGGTCAAGGAAAGAGCTACATAATGTTGGTCATTCAGGATCTCTTGCATGTTTTGAATCTTATCAAAAATATCTGCGAAGCTTTCCTGTCCTCCATTTCTTAACTCAACTGATGCACCTTTCAAGTCCGCTTGATTTGCTCGAATTTGTTCTTTGGTTGCGGGTCCAGTTATCAGTCTAAACAAGGAAATAATAAAGCTAAATCCAATGTTGACCCAACTCAAAATACAAATGACGAGTAGCATGACCGGACGGTCTTCATTGCTCTTTAAATTAACTTTAAAATCCATATTATTTCCAATCTTTTACAAATCTAATACTTTCCGACATTAGCTCGTGAAGATATACATCGGATTTAACAAAAGATACCTTTTTGCGATATGCTTTGTGAATGGTTTCGATAAATGGACTGCTCAAAAGTGGACGTCTGAATTCTAAGGCTTGTGCGGCATTCAACAATTCGATACCTTGTATAGAATAACAATTCTCAATTACACGATACAATTTCGTTGCGGCATTTGCTCCCATACTCACGTGATCTTCTTGACCATTTGAGGAATCTATTGTATCAATCGATGCAGGTGAACATAATTGTTTGTTCTGCGAAACAATCGATGCAGCCGTATATTGAGGAATCATAAATCCTGAATTGATACCAGGAACAGCAACTAAGAATGCAGGCAAACCTCTTGTACCGGATATTAGTTTATAGGTTCTACGTTCTGAAATACTTCCCATTTCCGCCATGGCAATCCCTAAGAAATCCATAGCTAAAGCCAATGGTTGACCGTGAAAATTTCCTGCTGAAACGACATCGTCATCATCCGGAAAAATAGTTGGGTTGTCGGTAACGGCATTAATTTCTCGTTCAAGAATAGTTGCACAATAATTTATCGCATCTCTACTGGCTCCATGAACCTGAGGAATACAACGGAAAGAATATGGATCCTGTACATGTTCTTTCTTTCTTGAAATGATTTTACTTCCGGTTAAAAGTTGACGAAAGATGGCTGCCGTTTCTTTTTGACCTTCTTGGTGACGAATGTCATGAACGTTTGCCTGAAATGCATTCAATCGGCCGTCATAACCTTCCAAAGACATGGCACCAACAACATTGAATTGATTCCATAATTTTCTACTGTGCGCCACAGAATAACTACCAAATGCACTCATGAATTGTGTACCATTCAACAAGGCAATTCCTTCTTTCGATTGCAGAACGATAGGTTTGATTTTGAATTTCTTGCACATTTCTGCACCCGACATTCTTTTGTCACCAGCCCAAACTTCGCCTTCGCCAATTAAGGCCAAACTCATGTGTGCCAAAGGAGCTAAATCGCCTGAAGCACCTAAACTTCCTTGTGAATATATAATTGGCATAATGTCGTTGTTGTAAAAGAAAATCAATCGTTCAGCTGTGTCGACTTGCACTCCGGAATGTCCTTTTGATAAACCTAACACCTTCAGTAGAATAATGCGTTTGACGATTTCTCTTGAAATTTCTTCACCTGTCCCACACGCATGTGAACGAACCAAATTGACCTGCAAGGTCTCCAATTCATCATTGGAAATAACCGTATTGCAAAGCGATCCAAATCCGGTGTTGATACCATAAATAATGTCTTTCCCTTTGGCCATTTTTTTGTCCAAATAATCGCGACATTTCTGAATGCTAGTGGTTGCTTTCGCTCCTAATTTTAGCTTTGCACCACTTGCAATGATTTCCTCTAATTGATCTAAAGTCAGCCATTCATGACCAATTTCAATCGTTTTTACTTCGCCCATTTTGTAAATAATTCGTTTTGAGATAAACTA
>DDBE01000231.1:4319-9757 GCA_002332715.1 Flavobacteriales bacterium UBA2040 | reverse complement strand
GATGGAGCAAGAGCAAGAGCGTGGTATCACGATTACTTCTGCTGCAACTACATTGAAATGGAATTACCGTGCACAAGAATATCACGTTAATATTATTGACACACCGGGACACGTTGACTTTACAGTTGAGGTGAATCGTTCGTTACGTGTATTGGATGGTTTGGTTTTCTTGTTTTCAGCTGTTGATGGTGTTGAGCCTCAGTCTGAAACAAACTGGAGATTGGCAAACAACTATAACGTTCCAAGAATTGGTTTCGTTAATAAAATGGACCGTCAAGGTGCAGATTTCTTAAACGTGTGTAAGCAAGTGAAAGAAATGTTGGGAAGCCACGCATTGCCATTACAAATCAATATAGGTGCTGAAGATGATTTCAAAGGTGTTGTTGATTTGATCAATTTCAAGGGAATTACTTGGAATGAGGAAGATATGGGAATGACTTTCCAAGAAATTCCAATTCCTGATGATGTTGTTGAAGAAGCAAGAGTATTGCGTGAGCAATTGCTTGAAGCAGTTGCAGAATTCAACGATACTTTGATGGAGAAATATTTTGAAGATCCAGAATCTTTGACTGAGAGAGAAATTCTTGACGCTTTGCGTGAAGCAACAATCTCAGGAAAAGTTGTTCCAATGATGTGTGGTTCTGCCTTTAAAAACAAAGGTGTTCAAGCAATGTTGGATATGGTTATGGAAATTTTACCTTCTCCTTTAGATATTGGTTCAATTGATGGTATCAATCCTAAAACTGAAGAGCCAACTTCACGTAAACCTTCTGTTACAGAGCCGTTTGCTGGATTGGCATTTAAAATTGCAACGGATCCTTTCGTAGGTCGTTTGTGTTTCGTAAGAGCATATTCAGGAACTTTACCTGCTGGTTCTTATGTTTACAATACAAGATCAAACAGCAAAGAGCGTATTTCTAGAATTTTCCAAATGCACGCGAACAAGCAAAATCAAATTGATGAGCTTATGGCGGGTGATATTGGTGCGGTTGTAGGATTTAAAGATATCCGTACTGGTGATACTCTTTGTGCTGAAGACGCACATATCGTATTGGAATCAATGGATTTCCCAGATCCAGTTATCGGAATTTCTATCGAACCTAAAACGCAAGCAGATCAAGATAAATTAGGTGTTGGCTTGAGTAAATTGGCTGAAGAAGATCCAACTTTCCAAGTTCATACAGATGAGGAATCAGGTCAAACTATTATCTCAGGAATGGGTGAGTTGCACTTGGACATCATTATCGACCGTTTACGTCGTGAGTTTAAAGTTGAAGTAAATCAAGGTGAGCCTCAGGTTACATACCGTGAAGATATTACTGCTCCTGTAGATCACCGTGAAACTTATAAGAAACAATCAGGTGGACGTGGTAAATTTGCCGACATCGTTGTTACTATCGAACCTCAAGATGATCCTGAAAAATCAGGTTTAGAATTTGTTAATGTAATTAAAGGTGGATCAATTCCAAGAGAATTTATTCCTTCAGTTGAGAAAGGTTTCAAAGAGTCAATGAAAAACGGAGTTTTAGCTGGTTTCCCAGTTGAAGCAATGAAAGTTACTTTGACGGATGGATCTTTCCACGCGGTGGATTCAGATGCATTATCTTTTGAGATTTGTGCGAAAATGGCATATAGAACTGCTTTGAAAAAAGCTCGTCCTATTTTGTTGGAGCCTATCATGAAAATGGAAGTTGTAACTCCTGAAATTAACATGGGTGACATCGTAGGTGACCTTAACCGTCGTCGTGGATTGATGAAAGGAATGGACGATAGAGCTGGAGCGAAAGTTTTGAAAGCTGACGTTCCATTGTCTGAAATGTTTGGTTATGTAACACAATTACGTACCATTTCATCAGGACGTGCAACATCAACTATGGAATTCTCTCATTATGCAGAAGCACCTAAGAATGTTGCTGAGGAGATAGTTAAAAAATATAATGGAAACGTTACCGCTTAATTATAAGTCATGAGTCAAAAAATTAGAATCAAATTAAAGTCGTACGACCACAATTTAGTGGACAAGTCGGCAGAGAAAATCGTTAAGACTGTAAAGGCGACAGGTGCTGTAGTTAGTGGTCCAATTCCATTACCAACACACAAGAAAATTTATACAGTATTGAAATCACCACACGTAAACAAAAAAGCACGTGAGCAGTTTGAATTGTGTGCTTACAAGCGTTTGATGGATATCTACTCTTCTTCATCGAAGACTGTTGATGCCCTGATGCGTTTAGAGTTGCCTAGTGGGGTTGACGTAGAAATAAAAGTTTAATTAATCAATAAATAATAAAGTATGCCAGGAATAATAGGTCGAAAAATCGGCATGACTAGCATCTACAGTGCCGAGGGTAAGGCAATGCCATGCACAGTGATAGAAGCTGGTCCTTGTATCGTTACGCAAGTAAAGACACAAGATCGAGACGGTTATGAAGCAGTTCAGATAGGCTTTGGTGAGCGAAAAGAAAAAAACACACCAAACGCTTTGAAAGGACACTTCAAAAAAGCAAACACAACTCCAAAGTCAAAGTTGGCAGAGTTTAAAGGGTTTGCAGATCTTAATCTGGGAGACGCCGTGAATGTGGATGTCTTCGCAGAGGGAGAATTTGTAAGTGTATCAGGAACTTCAAAAGGAAAAGGTTTCCAAGGGGTTGTTCGTCGTCACGGTTTTGGTGGTGTGGGTCAAGCGACTCACGGTCAGCATAACAGACTTCGTGCTCCAGGTGCGATTGGTGCTTGTTCATATCCAGCACGTGTATTCAAAGGAATGCGCATGGGTGGACAAATGGGTAACAAACGTGTCATGATGGAAAATCTTCAAGTATTGAAAGTTCTTGCAGAGAAACACTTGATCGTAATTAAAGGTTCAGTGCCAGGACCAAAAGGTTCAACCGTAATAATTCAGAAATAATGGAAGTAAAAGTATTTGACGCAAACGGAAAAGCGACTTCTAAAAAAGTGAAGCTTTCGGAAGAAATTTTTGGAATTGAGCCCAATCAACACGCAATCTATTTAGATATAAAGCAACACTTGGCGAACAAACGTCAAGGAACGCACAAAGCTAAAGAGAGAGCTGAGATTAGTGGATCTACTAAGAAAATTAAAAAACAAAAAGGAACTGGTGGAGCCCGTGCGGGTAGCATCAAGTCTGGTACTCGTGTAGGTGGTGGACGTATCTTCGGACCTCGTCCAAGAAACTATCACTTTAAGTTAAATGTGAAATTGAAAAGATTAGCGCGTAAATCTGCATTTGCTTTCCAAGCAAAGAATGATGCCGTAATGATCGTAGAAGATTTAACAATGACTGCACCGAAGACACAAGAATTCATATCAATGTTGACCAACTTGAAGTTGGAAAACGAAAAAGTATTGTTGATTCTTGGATCTAAAAATGACAACGTTTATTTCTCTTCAAGAAACTTAGGGAAAGTTAAAGTTGTAACTGCTGATTCTTTTAATACATATGATGTATTGAATGCACGTAAAGTTGTTTTAGCAGAGAGTTCTTTAGAAGTAATCGAAAAGATCTTAAATTAATTCAAGATGAAGACAATTATCAAAAAGCCAATCATTACAGAGAAAGCAACAGGTGCAAGTGAAAACTTAAACCGATTTACTTTCGCAGTTAGCAAAGACGCTAACAAGATTGAAATAAAAAAAGCTGTCGAGAACATGTACGGAGTTTCGGTAACGAAAGTGCGTACCATGACGTATGGCGGTGGAAAATCCTCGGTGAAATACACCAATAAAGGTATCGTTGAGCAACCGAACAATCCTTGGAAAAAAGCGATTGTGACAGTAGCAGAAGGAGAAACGATTGATTTATTTAATAACTTTTAATTAGTTTAAACTAATGGGTCTTAAAAAATTCAAGCCTATCACTCCAGGGCAAAGACACAAGATTAACAGTACCTATTCTGAGGTAACTACCAATATCCCTGAAAAGAGCTTGGTAGCGAGAAAGAAAAAGTCTGGAGGTCGTAACAACGACGGACGTATGACCATGCGTTACATTGGAGGTGGTCATAAACAAAAGTACCGGATCGTTGATTTCAAAAGAGACAAGCACGCGGTGCCTGCAACGGTAAAAACGATCGAGTATGATCCAAACCGTACGGCACGTATTGCCTTGTTGAACTATGCAGATGGCGAGAAACGCTATATTATCGCACCGGAAGGCTTGAAAGTCGGTGACGTAATCGTTTCTGGTAAAGATGCAGCTCCTAATGTAGGAAACACACTTTATTTAAGTGATGTTCCTTTAGGTACAGTAATTCATAATATTGAATTAGTGCCTGGAAAAGGTGGAGCAATCGCTCGTGGTGCAGGAACATATGCACAACTGAACGCTCGCGATGGACGTTACGCAACAATCAAGATGCCTTCTGGCGAAACTCGATTGATCTTGCAAACGTGCATGGCTACTATTGGTTCTGTTTCGAATTCTGAACACAACTTGGTTGTATCTGGTAAAGCAGGTCGCTCTCGTTGGTTGGGTCGTCGTCCACGTGTACGTGGTGTTGTGATGAATCCAGTCGATCACCCTATGGGCGGTGGTGAGGGTAAAAACTCAGGTGGTCACCCTAGATCTCGTAACGGTATTCCTGCTAAAGGATACAAAACGAGAGCTAAGAAGAAATATTCAGATAAGTTAATCGTCGAAAGAAGAAAAAAATAAGTAGAGTATGAGTCGTTCGTTAAAAAAGCCACCTTTCGTACATTACAAGTTAATGTTAAGAGTGGACGAAGCACAAGCAACAAGTAGCAAAGCAGTGATCAAAACATGGTCAAGAGCTTCTACTATTACGCCAGACTTCGTAGGATTGACATTCGCCGTTCACAACGGGAATAAGTTCATCCCAGTTTATGTTACAGAAAACATGGTAGGTCACAAGTTAGGGGAATTTTCTCCAACGCGTAACTTCCGTGGACATGGTGGGAATAAGAAAGATAAGAAAAGATAGATTTTAAATAGCAAATATCATGGGTGCTAGAAAAAGACTAAGAGCAGAAAAAATTAAAGAAGGAAATGGTTCAGTTGCATTTGCAAAGTTGAATGACTCTCCTATCGCTCCAAGAAAAATGAGATTGGTTGCCGATCTTGTTAGAGGAATGGAAGTTAATAAAGCTCTTAACGTATTAGAACACAATTCAAAATTTGCCTCAAAAAGCTTAAGCACGCTTTTGCGTTCAGCGATCGCTAATTGGGAGCAAAAAAATGAAGGTGAAAGTATAGAAGAGGCGAATTTAATCGTAAGTAGAATTGAAGTTGGCGGAGGTACAATGTTAAAACGTATCCAAGCAGCTCCACAAGGACGAGCGCACAGAATTCGTAAAAGATCAAACCACGTGACCATCACCGTTGATGGAACCAAATAATTAATAGAAAATGGGACAAAAAACAAATCCAATTGGAAATAGATTAGGGTTCATCCACGGAT
>DDBE01000231.1:3724-3981 GCA_002332715.1 Flavobacteriales bacterium UBA2040 | reverse complement strand
GTGACAATTACAAAGACAAAATCGTTGAAGACGATAAAATTCGTAAATACCTGAAAGCACGTTTGAACAGAGCGAGCATTGCGAAGGTAATTATCGAAAGAACTTTGAAATTGGTTACTGTAACAATCAACACGGCTCGTCCGGGTGTGATTATCGGTAAAGGAGGTCAAGAGGTTGACAAACTAAAAGAAGAATTAAAGAAGTTGACGAAAAAAGAGGTTCAAATCAACATCTTCGAGGTGAAACGTCCAGAATTG
>DDBE01000231.1:2486-3456 GCA_002332715.1 Flavobacteriales bacterium UBA2040 | reverse complement strand
TTCGAGGTGAAACGTCCAGAATTGGATGCTCGATTGGTGGCTGATGGGATCGCTCGTCAATTGGAAGCACGTATTTCATTTAGACGTGCTATCAAAATGTCTATCGCGAGTACTATGCGCATGGGAGCAGAAGGAATCAAAGTTAAGATTTCCGGACGTTTGAATGGTGCAGAGATGGCGCGAACAGAGATGTACAAGGATGGACGTACTCCGTTACATACGTTCAGAGCTGACATCGACTATGCTCTTGCTGAAGCGCATACTACATACGGACGTTTAGGGATCAAAGTGTGGATCTGTAAAGGTGAAGTATACGGTAAGCGTGACTTGTCTCCTAATGTAGGAATGGCATCTGGAAAAGGTGGAAGCGCCCCAGGGGGTGGTGGAAATCGTCGTCCAGGTGGACCAAGAAGTAAAGGTAAGAAGAAGTAAGAACAAGGTAAAATTGCAGTAAGATGTTACAACCAAAAAGAACCAAATTTAGAAAAGCCCAAAAAGGAAGAAATACGGGTCTTGCTCATAGAGGAAGCACTGTTACTTTCGGATCGTTTGGTCTAAAAACTTTGGAGCCAGGATGGATCACATCACGCCAAATTGAAGCGTCTCGTATCGCCGTAACCCGGTTTATGAAACGTGAAGGTAAAGTGTGGATTCGTATTTTTCCTGACAAACCAGTTACCTCAAAACCAGCGGAAGTACGTATGGGTAAAGGTAAGGGAGCTCCTAGTCACTGGGTAGCAGTAGTTAAACCAGGTCGCATCTTGTTTGAAGCGGATGGTGTATCTTATGAAGTAGCGCAAGAAGCTCTTCGTTTAGCAGCTCAAAAAATGCCGGTGAAGTGTAAATTCGTTACGCGTAACGATTATGTTAAACCAGAAGGTAAATAATTAAAGGAAATGAAACAGCAAGAAATCAACAAACTTTCCGTGAAGGATATCGAAAGCAAAATTTCTGATTTTTCAGGTAAACT
>DDBE01000231.1:0-2095 GCA_002332715.1 Flavobacteriales bacterium UBA2040 | reverse complement strand
AAAACCGAATTAACAAAACGTGAAGCATCAGCTACAGCTGAAGCATAAACAATTAGCTTGATATGGAAGATAAGCGTAATTTAAGAAAAGATCGTGTCGGTGTAGTTACTAGTGACAAAATGGACAAGTCTATCGTTGTTGCAGTTGAAAGACGTGTAAAGCACCCGAAATATGGAAAATTCGTTAAGAAGACTTCAAAATTCGTGGCACATGATGAAAAGAATGAGTGCAATACCGGAGACACCGTGCGCATTATGGAAACCAGACCTTTGAGTAAATTGAAGAACTGGCGATTAGTAGAAATTGTCGAAAAAGCTAAATAATTTTTAGTAATGATACAACAAGAATCAAGACTTGCAGTAGCAGATAACTCTGGAGCAAAAACAGTTTTGTGCATCCGCGTATTGGGTGGTACAAAACGTCGTTATGCGTCGATCGGAGATAAAATCGTAGTTGCTGTTAAGAGCGCAATGCCCTCTGGAGCTGTCAAAAAAGGACAAGTTGCCACGGCGGTTATTGTAAGAACCAAAAAAGAAGTACGACGTGCTGATGGATCTTACATAAGATTTGATGATAACGCTTGCGTTATCCTAAACCCGACAGGGGAAATGAGAGGTACCCGTATTTTTGGACCAGTTGCTCGTGAGTTACGTGAGAACAATTATATGAAAATTGTTTCATTGGCTCCCGAAGTACTTTAAAATCGTAAATCATGCAAAAGAAATTACACATTAAAGTAGGTGACGCTGTGAAAGTTATTGCAGGTCAGGAACTAGGGAAAGAAGGAAAGGTTCTTTCAGTAGACAGAAAAAAAATGCGTGCTACTGTTGAAGGTCTTCAAATGATCAAAAAACACAGTAAGCCAAGTGCTGAAGATCCACAAGGTGGCATTGTTGAAAGAGAAGCAGGAATTCATGTTTCTAATTTGATGATCGTATCTAAAGGAGAAGCATCTCGTATTGGGCGTAAATTAAACAAAGACGGCAAATTAGTTCGTTTTTCTAAAAAATCAGGAGAGGAGATCAAGTAATGAGTACAAAACCAAGATTAAAGGAAATGTACAGTGCTGAGATTATTCCAGCATTGACAAAAAAGTTTGGGTACAAAACGGTAATGCGTGTGCCTAAAATGTCAAAAATTGTTCTTAGCCAAGGTATGGGTGAGGCAGTTGCTGACAAAAAGTTGATCGATAACGCTGCTGAAGAATTGTCAAGAATCGCTGGTCAAAAAGCGATAATTACACTTTCTAAGAAAGACATCTCGAACTTCAAGTTGAGAAAAGGAATGCCGATTGGAACAAAAGTTACACTTCGTGGTGATAAAATGTATGACTTCTTAGATCGTTTGATCGCTGTCGCACTTCCACGTACTCGTGACTTTAGAGGTATTAACGCAAAAGGATTTGATGGTCGTGGTAACTTTAACCTTGGGGTTAAGGAACACATCATCTTCCCAGAAATTGATATCGACAAAACGAACCGCATCTTAGGTATGGACATCACATTTGTGACGACTGCCGAAACGGATGAAGAAGGTAACGCTTTGTTGGACGCATTTGGATTCCCTTTCATTAAAAAATAAGAAGAAATGGCAAAAGAATCAATGAAAGCGCGTGAGCGCAAAAGAGAAAGAATGGTAGCTCGTGATGCTGTAAAGCGTGCCGAGTTAACCAAAATTTTGAAATCAAGCGATACTTCTGATGAAGCTGTTCAAGCGAAATGGGAAGCAATGATGGCTATTCAAAAGATGCCGGCAAACGGATCGAAAGTGCGTGTGCACAATCGTTGTGGTTTGACTGGTCGTCCACGTGGATATATGCGTCAATTCGGAATTTCAAGAGTAACATTTCGTGAAATGGCACTAGACGGGAAAATCCCAGGTGTAAAAAAAGCGAGTTGGTAATTTAAGTTTTTAATTAGGAAATATTATGACAACAGATCCTATCGCAGATTTTCTTACACGTGTCCGAAACGCAAGTATGGCCGGTTTGAAAGTTGTAGAAATTCCAGGTTCAAATACAAAACGTGCAATGACGCAAATTTTGTTTGACCAAGGATATATCTTGAACTACAAGTTCGAGGACGATAACAAACAA
>DDBE01000029.1:4993-14781 GCA_002332715.1 Flavobacteriales bacterium UBA2040 | reverse complement strand
ATGATATTTTAGCTTTTCAATAATTAGGTAGCATTAGGTTTAATTTTAACTGTCCTAATTCTTGATTAAACAGGGCATGCGTTGTATATTTGAAAACCAAATAAAACTAATTAAAACTAATAAATTATGAAAAAAATATTACTCTGGGTAGTCTTTATGTTTGCAACTGGAGCTTTTTCTCAGGTGTTAACTGAAGATTTCGAAGGATTATCTGGAGCTCTGCCAGCTGGATGGGCTTCTCAATCAACAACAGTTGGAACAGGAGACTGGGTAACTGGAAATGCTGCCTTAGCAAACACTGGAGGTTATTGGCCTGTACCAGCTCATGGTGACTTTGCTCAAGTGAATGATGACGTATGTAACTGTAATTTAAGTGCGGCATACATAACCACTCCTTCTATGGACCTTACAGGTCTTTCGGGAGTAATACTTAAGTATAATTTTCTTGATGATTTGTCATATGGTGGTAATCCGCACATCGTTGAAGTTTCTGCTGATGGTGGAGCTACTTGGACTACAGCATTTACAATGGCGGGAACATCTGCATCTTTAAGCTGGCAATCAAACTTTATAGCTTTAGGTGCTGCTACAAATGGCGCAACTGACGTTAAAGTTCGTTGGAAATATGATGATGGTGGTGCATGGGCAACTGGATTGGCTATTGACGATGTTGTGATCGAAGTTCCACCGGCAAACAATGCAAAATACAACTTTGCAAGTGTTGATCGTTATGCATTGATTAATACAAATTCACCATTGACGGTAGATGTTACCAACGTTGGGTCGAACCCAATTACTTCTTTGACTATTGATTGGAATGATGGTACTAGTCATTCACAAACGATTACGACTAACATCGCTGTTGGAGCGACAATTACTGTTTCTCACCCAACGAATGTTACGTATGCAACAGCAGTTGAAGAAAACATCGCAGTTACAATTACTATGGTAAATGCAGTAGCAGATGGTGACCCTACAGATAACCAGGGAACTATAATGCACAATACCCTGAGTCAAGCCACATCTAAAAATATTGTGATTGAAGAAGGAACTGGAACTTGGTGTGGATGGTGTCCTCGTGGAGCTGTTGCAATGGATTACATGCAAGCAACTTATACTGATTTCATCGGTATTGCTGTACATAACGGTGATCCAATGACAGTTACAGCTTACGATGACGGTGCTGGGATTACAGGATTCCCAGGAGGAAACTACATGCGTTCTGAATTGGATGCTTCTGTCTCACAAGCCGCGTTTGAAGCTTATTACACTGCAAACATCAACAAAGGCGTACCAGCTAATGTTGGAGTTACAGTTACAGGTACAGGTTCAAATGTAACTTTAGATGCAACGGCAACTTTTTATACGCCAGTATCTGCAGGAAACTTCCGTTTAGCGGTTGTAATGATTGAAGATGGTGTTACTGGAACAGGAGCACAATGGAACCAAGCAAACTACTACTCAGGTGGTGGTCAAGGTGCAATGGGAGGATATGAGGCTTTGCCAGATCCAGTACCAGCAGCACAAATGAAGTATGATCATGTAGGTGTTGCCTTATTGGGGGGTTATGATGGATTAGCTGGATCAGTTCCTGCTACTATCGTTGACGGTACAGTTGGTACTGCATCATTCCCATACACGATCCCTGCATCAAGCACACGTGACAATATGCATGCTGTAGCTTTATTGTTGAACAATACAACAGGTGAAATCATGAATGCGAAATCTATTTCAATTGCAGATGGAAGTTCAGCTGGATTAGCAGAAGAATTGGTTGCTAACTTGGCTATTTTCCCGAATCCTGCATCTGACATCGTAAACGTTGTTTTTGACGGAAAAGGCGGAGCTTACACAGTTTCTATTTCAAATATTGCTGGTGTTACAGTTTCTTCTACTTCATTGGAGAATGCAGCTGGATCACAATTGGTTAAACTTCCTGTATCTGATTTAGCTTCAGGAGTTTACATTGTAACTATTTCGTCTAACGGAATTAGCAAAACAGCTAGAGTGGTAGTTCGTTAATAACGAACTTAATTCTCAATATAATTTTAGGGTCTTGTTCCGATAACTATCGTAACAAGACCCTTTTTTTTGCCTCAGTGTTTCTCAATAATTGCTTACCTTTAACCCTTCCAAAAATCGGACATGGCGAAAATTAAAAAACAAGACGCATTAGATTATCACTCTTCGGGTAAACCAGGTAAAATTGAGGTTGTTCCAACGAAACCCTATTCGTCACAGCGAGATTTGTCGTTGGCCTACTCGCCTGGTGTTGCAGAGCCTTGTTTAAAGATTGCTGAAAACAAAGACGATGTATACAAATACACATCTAAAGGAAACTTAGTTGCAGTGATTTCAAATGGTACTGCAGTTCTTGGATTGGGGAACATTGGGCCCGAAGCATCTAAACCGGTAATGGAAGGGAAAGGCTTACTTTTCAAAATATTCGCAGATATTGATGTTTTTGATATTGAAGTGGACGCATCTGATCCTGAATTATTCATTCAAACGGTTAAGGCGATTGCGCCAACATTTGGAGGAATCAATTTAGAAGATATTAAAGCCCCGGAAGCTTTCGAAATAGAAGAACGACTAAAAGCAGAATTGAACCTTCCAATTATGCACGATGACCAACACGGTACGGCCATTATTTCTGCTGCAGCTCTGATAAATGCACTGGAATTGGCCAAAAAGAAGATGGACAAAGTAAAAATTGTTATCTCCGGAGCTGGAGCAGCGGCCATGTCTTGTGCAAAATTGTATATTGCTTTGGGAGCTAAAGTGACCAATATCTTCATGTATGATTCCAAAGGTTTGATTTGGGAAGGACGTGAAGGCTTAGACGGAAGTAAGTTGCCCTATTCGAAGCACAAAAAAGATATTGAGTTCAAAGATTCTTTCAAAAAAGCCGATGTATTTGTAGGTCTTTCAAAAGGCGGTATCGTATCCAAAGAAATGGTGAAAGCCATGGCCAAAGATCCAATCGTTTTTGCTTTAGCGAATCCAGAACCGGAAATTTCGTACAAAGATGCCACGTCGACAAGAAAAGACATTATCATGGCGACGGGAAGATCCGACCATCCTAACCAAGTAAATAATGTTTTGGGGTTCCCTTACATTTTCCGCGGGGCATTGGATGTTAGAGCGACAACTATCAATGAAGCAATGAAGTTGGCAGCGGTTAAAGCACTAGCGGAATTGGCAAAAGAGACGATCCCTGAAGAGGTAATTGAAGCTTACGGTGAGAAGAATATTCTTTTCGGAAGAGATCAAATTATTCCAAAGCCGTTGGACCCAAGGTTGATTTATTATGTTGCTCCCGCGGTTGCCAAAGCAGCGATCGATTCAGGAGTCGCCAAACAACCTATTAAAGATTGGGATGAATACGAAAGTAATCTCAAGAAGAGGTTAGGTCTCGACAATAAAATACTTCGAAATATCTCCGAAAAAGCACAAAGCAATCCAAAACGGGTTGTTTTCGCTGAGGCAGACAATATTAAAACGCTGAAAGCAGCACAAACCGCACAAGAAGAAGGAATTTGTATACCAGTGCTCCTTGGGAAGCGGTCATTAATTGAGAAACTAATTCAAGAGTATTCTCTCGATTTTGGTGATGTAGAAATCGTAGATCCGAAGTCGGAAGAAGAAGAGGAGAAAAGAAACCAATTCGGAAAAGCCTTTTTCAACGCGCGTAAGCGGAAGGGCGTCACGGAATACGAGGCTATCCAATTAATGCGCGAGCGAAATCACTTTGGTGCTATGATGGTGGAACAAGGTGATGCGGATGCTGTATTATCTGGATTGACAAGAAACTACAGAGAAGTGGTAAAACCATTTATTCAAACGATTGGTCTTCAAAAGGATGTTACCACCATTGCCGGAATGTACATCTTGATTACCAAAAAAGGACCTTTGTTTTTGGCGGATACAACCATCAATGTTGACCCTACGGCCGAACAAATTGCCGAGTTGACGAACAATGTGGCCAAAATGGTGCGTAAGTTCAAAGTCACACCGAGAATTGCCCTACTTAGTTATTCCAATTTTGGTTCATCACCGGGCAAGGATTCGAAGAAAATGTCGAAAGCGACAAATATTCTTCATGAAAAACACCCGAGTTTAGTAGTTGATGGAGAGGTACAAGCCAATTTTGCGTTGAATAATGATCTGTTGCAAGAAAAATTTCCTTTCTCTTTGTTGACCAATAAAGAGGTGAACACCTTGATATTCCCTAATCTAGCGGCTGGAAATATATCCTATAAATTGTTGCAAGAAATAACGGAAGGTGATGCAATTGGCCCCGTTTTAGTCGGCTTGAATAAATCAGCGCATGTTCTCCAACTAGGAGCTTCCGTTCGTGAAATAATCAACATGGTAAAAGTCGCGGTAGTCGATGCCCAAAACAAATAAAACATGATAGCACAACTGAATGGACGTTTGATTGAGAAATCACCAACTGCATTAATTATTGATTGTGGTGGGGTTGGGTATGAGGTGAAAATTAGTTTGAATTCGTATTCATTGATTTCAAGTGATGAGAATATCCGAATCTTTACCAAGATGATTGTGCGCGAAGATGCGCAATTGCTATACGGATTCATGACTACAGATGAAAGAGAAATGTTCAATCATTTGATTAGCGTTTCAGGAATTGGTCCAAACACGGCAATGATAATGTTGTCTTCTCTGCAGACAGGTGAAATAGCGCAAGCTATACAAGGTGAAGATGTGCATACTATTCAGAGTATCAAGGGTATAGGAGCTAAAACAGCACAGCGAGTAATAATTGATTTGAAGGACAAAATGTTAAAAATGGCATTTTCAACTGAAAATAATTCTGGATCAGACAATACTGCTCGCTTTGAGGCGTTACATGCATTGGTTTCTCTCGGTTTTGACAAAAAATCGGCGGATAAAGCATTGGATAAAGTCAACGAATCCGATGCTTCCGTGGAGCAATTAATCAAAGGGGCCTTGAAAATACTATAAAGTCTAAATTACAAATGGGTATCAAATATTTATTGAGTTCTAAGAACGCTCTTTCACTATTCGCTTTTCTTTTAAGCGGTTTTGTGTTCTCGCAAGACACAAACTTGATATATCCGATCACCAATCCTTTGGATCCAACGACCAATCAACCCCAAAGTTTTGATTTGGGCGACCCCACCTCTATAGAAAAGACGATAGTATACGACCCAATCACAGGGCAATATGTATTCCGAGAGAAGATTGGAAATAATTTGGATTATCGAAATCCATCCATGATGACTTTGGAAGAATACCTGGAATACGAGAGGCGCAAGGCCATGTCGGAAAACTGGAAGGAAAAAATTGATGAACAGACGAAGGAGGGACAACCTTTGGAGTATCCAATAAAAATTAATAGCAAAGCATTCGAGAATTTCTTCGGTTCAGACCAAATCACAATTCGTCCCCAAGGATCGGTTGAATTGTCATTCGGAGTGAACTCTTCACGCTACGACAATCCCATTCTTCCTGTTAAGCAAAGAAGAATTACTCGATTCGATTTCCAGCAACAGATTCAATTGAATTTGGTGGGACAAATCGGAACGAAATTTAAAATTGGAGCAAGCTACAACACGGCTGCAGCCTTTGATTTTGATAATGTTTCCAAACTAGAATATACAGGTAACGAGGACCAAATCGTTCAGAAAATTTCACTCGGAAACGTTTCTTTGCCACTTCCGACAACTTTAATTCAAGGGTCGCAAACCTTATTTGGAGCCCATACCCAATTGAAATTCGGAAGAGCGACCGTGGATTTAATTGCTGCTTCATCCAAAGGAAAACGACAAGAAATCAACATTGAAGGAAAGGCGCAAATTCAACCCTTTCAATTGTCAGCGGACAATTATGAGGTGAATCGGCACTATTTCCTGAACATGTATCATCGAGATCATTACGATGAGGCAATGGCTTCTGCTCCTATAGTTGCTTCGACGATCAATATTACAAGAATTGAAGTTTGGTTAACCAACCGAACAAACAATACCGAAAACACAAGAAACATACTGGCCTTTTCCGATATGGGTGAGGCAAAGCAGGAAAATTTGGAAGGAAATCCTGGTGCTTTGGCAGGAACGGATTTACCGCAAAATGGAGCAAATGGATTATACGCATGGGCATCTGCTCAACCCTTGATTCGAGGGTTCAATAATGCCGTTTCGCTTTTGAGCAGTACTGTTGCTTCGCCGGGACCGTTTAATCAAGCCGTACACTATGAAAAAGTGGAAAATGCCCGTAAATTGACAGAACAAGAGTTCACCTATAACGCGCAATTGGGATATGTTTCGTTGAATATTCCCTTGAACAACGATGAAGTTTTAGGCGTTGCCTATGAATACACGTACCGAGGTAATACGTATCAAGTCGGTGAGTTGTCTACGGATGGTGTCGTTGGTCAAGATGCATTGCTTGTCAAGTTATTGAAACCAACAATTACAAGCCCAAAAAACAAAGTATGGGACTTGATGATGAAAAACGTTTATGCCATTGGCGCCTATCAAGTAGACCAAAAAGGTTTCCGTTTGAATTTGTTGTACAACAACCCGAATACTTCCTTGAATGTTCCATTTTTTCCTTTTGGTGAATTAGAAAAACAACCCTTAGTGACCACCATAAACATGGACCGCATAAATATGAATCAGCAGCCGTTTAGCGATGGTGTTTTTGATTTTATTCCAATCACCTATACTGGAAATAGAGCAGAAAATGGTGGAACCATCAACACTAGAAATGGACGGGTATACTTCACAACCATTGAACCTTTCGGAAAAACCCTGAAAGGGAAACTAAAAGACGAAGGTATGCCAGATGTTTTAGTCGATCGCATCGCCTTCACGGAACTATACGATTCAACAAAAACGGCCGCGCAACAGATACCAAGTAAAAATAGATTTTCATTAGAAGGAGAATTCCAATCTTCGATAAGTTCAGATATTCCATTGAATGCCTTAAATGTTCCGGAAGGAGCGGTGAGCGTTACTGCTGGAGGTATACAATTGGTAGAAGGTGTGGATTACACGGTCGATTATAATCTGGGTCGAGTGAAGATTTTGAACTCTGGAATTCTTGAATCAGGCACACCAATTAAAATTTCAATTGAAAGTAATTCCGTCTTTGGTTTTCAAGCCAGGTCCTTGGTTGGATCCAGATATAACTATCGATTTAGCAAGAATTTGAACATTGGAGCTACTTGGATGCGTATGTTGGAAAGACCCATCACCCAAAAAGTAGATTTTGGAAGTGAGCCGTTTAAAAATAATATCATTGGCGCTGATATTCAATTTAAAACTGAATTACCTTTCCTGACCAAATTAGTTGATTTCTTACCAGTTATTTCTACACGAGAAAAATCCACCTTATCCTTCACAGGAGAATTCGCTCATTTGATTCCTGGTCAACCAAAAGCTATCAATAAAGAAGGGACGAGTTACATAGACGATTTTGAAGGATCACAGTCAACAATTGATCTCCGTTCGCCAACGGCTTGGCGATATGCAAGTGTCCCACAAGGGCAAACCGATTTATTCCCTGAGGCAGATTTCAAAGATTTACGTTCAGGATTTAACCGGTCAAAATTGGCGTGGTATTACATCGATCCATTATTTTATCAAGCCAATAGCTTAACGCCGCAGCACTTAAAAGACAATCCCGAATCCTTATCAGATAGTCGAATGCGTTTGGTGCAACAAACAGAAATTTGGCCGAATTTACAATTGAGCTTGGGTCAAATCACCAATGCATCTATTTTAGATTTGGCGTATTATCCCAAGGAACGGGCGATGTACAATTATGACACGACGGCAAATGTAAATCCAGATGGCACATTTAATAATCCTTCAAATCGTTGGGCGGGGATTTCGCGAGCATTAACGACCAATGATTTTGAGCAAGCCAATGTTGAATTTATTCAATTTTGGATGTTGGACCCTTATCACGAAGATGCAGAAAACGTTGACCCAACCACATCACATTCAGGAGGAACTTTATATTTCAATTTAGGAAACATTTCGGAAGATGCCCTGAACGATTCGCGTAAAAGTTTTGAAAATGGATTACCGCCGACTGGAGTATCAATTACAGATGATATGGATACGACGGTTTGGTCTAAGGTTTCAACCCAACAAATTGTTGTAAATGCCTTCGATAACAATCCAGAATCTAGAGCCAATCAAGATGTCGGTATCGACGGGTGGAAAAATGAAGAAGAAGCAGCAGCGTACGCGAATTATATTGCATGGGTCCAAGCAAATCCAGTTTTAGATGCCGCAGTTAAATCTTCGATTTTAGCCGATCCTTCAAACGATAATTACAACTATTATCGTGATGAAGATTATGACGCATTAGAATTAAACATTCTTCAACGATACAAGAAATTCAACAACATGGAGGGCAATTCGCCAACTCCTGAGCAATCCGCTTTATTAAACAATGAAGGTTATCCGACTATTGGAAGTCAGAATCCAGACAATGAAGACATCAACCAAGACAACAGTTTAAGTGAAACGGAAAGCTATTTCCAATACAAAGTAGATTTGACGAAGAACGATCTTGTAGAAGGTCAGAATTTCATCACCAATATTCAAACCATATCTGTAGGTACGGAGAATAAGCAAGAAAGATGGATTCAGTTTAGAATTCCTATAACAGAGTACCAAAAAAGGGTTAACGGAATTCAAGATTTTAGATCTATTCGATTTATGCGAATGTTCTTGAAAGATTTTGATGAAGAAGTAGTTCTTCGTTTTGCACGTCTTGAATTAGTTCGTGGTGAGTGGAGAAGAT
This sequence comes from Flavobacteriales bacterium UBA2040, assembly GCA_002332715.1. Taxonomy (GTDB): domain Bacteria; phylum Bacteroidota; class Bacteroidia; order Flavobacteriales_D; family Crocinitomicaceae; genus UBA2040. The sequence continues at coordinate 5,973 of DDBE01000029.1, read as the reverse complement.
ACTTGCTAGATTTGACGAAACCAGGCGAAACCCAACAAACGGACGCCAATTTAACGACATTTAATGTGGGTGCTGTGAATATTGAAGAAAACTCAGATAGAGAACCTGTTAATTACGTAATCCCTCCAGGAATTATTCGTGAGGTGGATCCTTCTCAAACCAACCAACGTCAGTTGAATGAGCAGTCCTTATTATTGGATGTTTGCAACTTAAAAGATGGGGATGCTAGAGCTGCATATCGTAATGTTCAATTTGATGTGCGTACCTACAAGAAAATGAAATTGTTTGTTCACGCAGAAGAAGTAAATAAAACAATACCACTTAAAGATAATGATTTAACTGTATTCGTTCGTTTGGGAACTGATTTCGTGGACAATTATTACGAGTACGAAATGCCGCTGAAATTGACCGATTGGGGAGAAACGGGTGACACAAGGGTTTGGCCGGAAGAAAACAACATTGAAATCATTTTTGATAATTTGCTCGACGTAAAAAAGGCAAGAAATAAAGCCATTGCGGATGGAAACGTGACTATTTCAAATACTGTTGAATACGAGGTCGTGGACCCTGAAAATCTGGAACGGAGGTTAAAAGTAAAAGGTAGTCCAAACCTTCAAGGTATTCGTACAATGATGATTGGTATTCGGAATCCTGATCAAAAAACGAATCAAGCTTGGACACCTGACGATGGACAATCGAAATGTGCTATTATTTGGGTAAACGAAATGCGTTTGACAGACTTCGTTAGTGAGGGAGGTTCTGCGGCAACAGCACAAATGCAAGTTCAATTAGCCGATTTTGCTAATGTGGCAATGTCCGGAAACTACAGTGGAATCAATTGGGGAAGTGTTGAAAGTAGAGTCCAAGAGCGTCAAAGAAATCAGAAAATAGGTTTCGATTTAAACACAAATATTCAACTGGGACAATTCTTTGGTAAAAAATCGAGAGTGTCTTTGCCTTTCTTTTATGGTTACTCTTTG
>DDBE01000029.1:4548-4683 GCA_002332715.1 Flavobacteriales bacterium UBA2040 | reverse complement strand
GAATTATTAATCCAGAGTACGATCCTTACAATCCAGACATTAAGTTGAGTGATTACGACACAGACGAAAGAAAAGACAAAGCGCAGAACGGACAAGATTTTACAGAAAGAAAATCATATAACTTCACCAATGTTC
>DDBE01000029.1:0-4205 GCA_002332715.1 Flavobacteriales bacterium UBA2040 | reverse complement strand
GAAAGAATTAAAGCCGGGAGGAAAAGCGAACCCTTTCAGTATTTCAAATTGGTCGGCGAGTTATTCATATTCTGAGATTTTGAAACGTGATTTCAATATCAAATACGACAGAACGAAAACATGGACGGGCGGATTGAATTATGCGTACTCTTTCAAAGCAAAACCAATCGAGCCTTTCAAAAAGGTGAAGTTCATGCAAAAGTCGAATTGGTGGAAAATTGTCAGAGAAACCAATTTCTATTTAACCCCAAAAAACTTTGCCTTTACGAATAATTTAATCCGAAATTATAACGAGAGACAGGTAAAAAACAACCTTGGTTCCGAATTCGAATTTACGCCTGTTTATGTGAAACAATTCTTGTGGAACCGAACGTATAATATGGGTTACGACATCACGAAGAATTTGAAGTTGAGATTCGATGCCAACAACCAAGCTCTGTTTGATGAAGCAAATGGACGAGTAGATAGAAAAGATGGCGAAGGTTTCGATGAGTTCAAACAATCTGTTTGGACGCAAATGCAAACCTTCGGAACGTCGACCAACTACGCACACAATTATGAATTGTCGTATAATTTCCCTTTTGATAAAATTCCAGGATTGGATTACATCTCAGGAAATGCTAAATATGGCGGTTCGTACAACTGGCAAAGAGGTCCCTTAGGCCAATCTGAATATGGAAACATTATTCAAAATAACCGAAACTTCAATGCAACAGGTCAGATCAACATGACAAGCTTGTACAATAAAAGTGCCTTCTTAAAAAGGGTAACCGGATCATCAACTGGTCGTTCGCGTGCGACAGGCGGCAAAAGAGCAAGTGCCACACCGAAAGACCCTGTTATTACCATTCCAGAAATGGATACGGCAGGAATGACGAAGCGGGAGTATCGCAAATACAAACGTGAAGTGCGAAGAGCAGAAAGAAAAGCACGCCAAATTAAAAACAAAGACAAAAAAGTAAATCCAGTTCTTGGTTTTGGTTTGCGTATGGTAATGGCCTTGCGAAATGCTTCTGCCTCGTATGCACAGAATGACGGAACATTGTTGCCAGGCTATAACCAAGAATCGAGTGTTTTAGGAATGGGCAGCAACGCCAATGGCACCTTGGCCGGATTCGTGTTTGGACAGCAAGGGTATGATTTGTTCGGTCGAGAAACGGGATACGACATTGCCACCTCCAGCGCAAATAGTAATTGGTTGGTCAGAAATGAAAACCTGAATCAACAGCACATCGTTACCCACAATACAAATTTCTCTTCTCGAGCAAGTTTGGAACCGTTCAAAGACTTCACCATAGAATTATCATTGAATAGAACGTACAATACAAGTTCAAGTGATTTCTACCGATGGAATGATAGTTTATCGCGTCATGAATCTCAAAGTCGCGTGGATATGTCTACTCTTACCTATACAAATATGACTATTGGTACGGCTTTCACTAGATTTGACAAAAGCACATATGCGTCCTCAGTATTTAATCAGATGAGGGATAATATGAAAGCCGTTTCGGAGATCCTTGGGTCAAAGAATTCAAACTCAACTTTACTAACGAATGGGTACTATGATGGGTATGGAAATTCGCAACAAGAAGTTGTCATGGGTGCGTTTTTAGCGACCTACGCGAACAAGGATGTGAATGAGAAAAATGTAAATCCATTGAAGAATATTCCACTTCCGAATTGGACAATCAATTACAACGGTTTGACTAAGTTTCCTTTCATGAAGAAGTTTGTACGAAATTTCGTTATTCGAAATGGATACTCTTCAACGACAAGTATTTCTGGAATTCAAACCAACTTGAACGCCAAGTTTGATGCGAATAACAATCCTACTGCTCGAGATCTGAATGACAACTTCATTGCTCAGAATCAAATCCAGAATGTTACGATGTCGGAGCGATTCAATCCATTGTTTGGTATTGATGCCACGTGGATTATCAAAAGTAAAGGGAAACAGCAAGGATTATTGACCAAATTTGAAATTAAACGCGACAGAAGCTTGACACTTTCTTTAAACAACAATCAATTGACGGAGGTGAGCGGTAAAGAATATGTTATCGGTTCTGGATACAAATTCACACAAGTGAAATTGCCGATTAAGAGCGTGAAAGCAAGTGATGTAAACATTCGTTTCGATTTCTCTTTGCGTGATAATTTAACTGTAATTCGTAAAATTGTTGAGAATACCAATCAAGCAACGGCTGGACAACGTGTAATGTCTATCAAGACGTCTGCAGATTATAACTTGAACAAGAACTTAACAATCCAATTCTATTACGATCATGTAATCAACACACCGAAGATAGCCAGTTCTTATCCAACCGGAAATTTAAGCACAGGTTTGCGACTTCGCTTTAATCTAGGAGGAATCCAATAATGTTAGTTAGACCTGCAGAACCAAAAGATGTTTCTAGAATATTTGATTTAATCAAGGAGCTGGCCTTGTATGAAAAGGCGCCGGAACAAGTGACCAATACCGTTGAAATTTTACATCATGATTTATTTGTAGATACAATTTGTGAGGCCATAGTTGCGGTGGAAAAAGGGACAGTTCATGGTTTTGCCTTGTTCTATACATCCTATTCGACTTGGAAAGGGCGCAGTTTGTATCTAGAGGACTTCTACGTGATTGAAGACCAAAGAAAAAGAGGGATAGGTCAATTGTTGTTCGATGACGTTCTGCGCATAGCAAAAGAGAGAAAAGTGGCACGAATGGATTGGCAAGTTCTAGAATGGAATCAATTGGCCTTGAATTTCTACGCCAAGAATAACGCAATGTTGGATTACGAATGGGTCAACGGTCGATTTATCTTCGAACTTTAATGTAACTATATTGTTCATCTAATATGGCCAAAATCGTTATCGCAGGAGGAACAGGATTATTGGGACAAGCGCTTGAAAAAGCCTTGTTGGCCGAACAGCATGAGGTGTTTATTTTATCTCGTTCGCCAAAAAAACCGAATCATATAAAGTGGGATGTTAAAAATGGAACAATAGATAATTCCAAAATCGACAAAACAGAATATGTTATAAACCTCTGTGGAGAGAACGTAGGTGACAAACGCTGGACGGCTGCAAGAAAAGAAGCTCTGCTCAGTTCTCGTGTTGATACGACTAAATTTTTATTTGAAATATTTAGAAATCAGGAGTCGCTAAAACAATATCTAACGGCTTCTGGGGTCAATACGTACCCTTTGAATCACGGCAAAAAAACATTCTTAGAATCAGAAGCTTTTGGTGATGACTATCTTTCTCAATTGGTCAAGAAATGGGAAGAATCGGCCGATTTGTTTACAGCGAAAGTTCCCGTTTACAAATTAAGAATCTCGATGGTTTTAGCGTCGGAAGGCGGAGCGCTTTCAAAATTGTTGCCTTTGGTCAAATTGGGTATTGCCTCGCCCATAGGAAAAGGCAATCAAAGCAACAATTGGGTGCACCAAGTCGATGTGTCAAACGCATTTATTCATGGAATAAAACACCAACTAAATGGCGCTTATAACTTGACAGCAGAATCTATTTCAAACCGTATATTCATGAGACAATTGATGAATGTCCACGGAAAGAAAATGTGGGCCCCGAACGTTTCTCGATTTATCATGAAACTTGTTATGGGCGAACGAGCGACTATTGTAATTGATGGCGCATACACCAGTTCTAATAAACTAGAAGAAAGCGGTTTTCAATTCAAATTTCCTAATCTAAAAGGAGCTTTAGCGGAATTGTTTCAGAAATAAAAAAATCCCAATTTGACTAGAATTGGGATTTAATGTGTTGCGAAATTCATATCTACTAACTACTAAACGTTATACATATAAGGCGAGATTTCCTTCGTTTCAATAAATTAAAGGGCAGCGATTATTTATTTTTGTCGGTGGTTGGATAATTGAAAAAAGTTATTGAGAAAGTAGTTTTTCGATTCGCAAGTATGATTAAAGAAAATCCACTATCTAAATGGTTGCACTTGGAAAGTGTCAGAGCCCATTTAGGGGTGTCAATGTACTTGGCAGAAGTACTTTCAAAATTGTATACTGGGTTATTTTCTTTACTATTTTATTGTTTACTGAGAATCCCAGCTGAATTTTAATGAGCTGATTTTTTTATTTCATCTATCCTTTTTCTTTAAAATAAAATGAATACCTTTGTCTCCTCCAAAGCGAAGGGGTCCCCTTTGTTTCACCTGCCCGGGTGGCGGAATTGGTAGACGC
>DDBE01000017.1 GCA_002332715.1 Flavobacteriales bacterium UBA2040 | reverse complement strand
GGCGGATTCTACAAAGAAACCTATCGCTCTGAGCTCACTTTAGAAGGTCAGGAGCGCAACCTACTGACCTCCATCTATTTCTTATTGACTTCAGAGAATGTGTCTAGATTTCACCGCATTAAAAGCGATGAACTTTGGTATTTTCATGCGGGTAGCCCCTTAATTGTGCATACACTTTCTGAGCGCGGCCACATGCAACATTACCTCGGGCTCGATTTATCAAAAGGCCAGCAACCCTTTCTCTGGATCCCTAAAGACACCATTTTTGGCAGCACGGTACTCGAAAAAGAAAGCTTCTCATTGGTTTCTTGCGCCGTAGCACCTGGCTTCGATTTCCGCGATTTCGAACTCTTCGAACGCCCCAAACTTTTGGCAGCTTACCCGGAGTATAGGGAGATAGTGGAGCGCTTGACTTAGGATGTTGTTTTCCATGTATTCAAGATGCACTAAGCATCAGGGGTTTTAATTACCTCCAAAATGGAGTTCAACAAACTCTCCATGGATCGTTCATCTAATTTTGAAAAGGCAAACCATTTTTTACCGAGATCTTTAAGTGATGCCCCAATGTAATAAACAGCTGAATGATCAATAATTAGAAATCGGTCGTGACTTTTATTAAATTCCTTCCATTCATAGTTTCCATATTGCTCATTTGCTTTTTCCAAGTCCAAATCAAGTTGAAAGCTTTTACTTTTGCCCATATGCGGAATTGAGTACCTCTTTTTGAATTCACTCGGTAGCCAACCGAAAGTATGGCATCGAGGTTGTAATATTTCATCCTTCTGCTCACATATCGATTACCTTATTTTTGAACTACCGAGAAATGCTCGGTAGTTGAATTTTCATCCAATTCTTGTTCAAAGAATATATTTTTAAGGTGTAAGCTTACGGTGTCGGCATCTTTGCCAAACAAAATGCTCATTTGTTTTTGTGAAAGCCATATTGTTTCCTTCTCAAATCTGACCTCTAAATGTGCAGGAAGTTCGTTGGACAGATAGAAGATGATTTCGTTCTTCATTTATTACGTTTATTCATAAAATTATAGATTGAAATTATCAAGTGGTCCTGAAATCTAGAAAAAGACAAGAACGGGTAGGTAGATATACGGAGTAAATTCTTTATTTGGTGCAGATTGAAGGGAAGGGTGTGGCTTACATCTTGAAAAAGATATAAGCGTTTAAACTCGTTGCAACTAAGAGCCAAAGCACATAAGGAACGATCGCTAGCGTCCAGCTTTTTTGAATGCGGCTAAATTTGATGGCGATGAGCAACACACTCAGCAAGAGCCCAACGATGACCAACAGCCCGATGTCAACTTTCTGAAAATAGAAAAACACCGGATTCCAAGCCACGTTCAAAACCCATTGAAGGCCATAACTGCGTAGTAGCAAGCCTTTGTGTTTGGATGCATTGACCCAAAGTTGACCCATGTAAAAGGCAAAGCAAACCATAATGAGAGTCCAGGCCGCTCCAAAAACCCATCCGGGCGGTGTCCAAGGTGCTTTATCCAGATTTTGGTACCATTCAGACGAAACGCCATTTCCGGTAAACAAACCTCCAACCGCCAATGCTGCAAAGTTGAGGAGTAAGAAGGTGAGGGTTGGGAGTGTTTTTTTCATTGGTTGGGTTGACTAGTACTTGAAAGTTACAAAAAAAAGCCCTTCATCGAAGGGCTTTTGTGGACTTAACTGAGCTGTTTTCGAACCAGTTTGTGGAGGGTTTGGAAATCATTTGTCTCGTAAATGTTCATAGTTGATTGTAGCCTTTTATATGCTTTAAATTCAAACTCGGCACAGCTATTTTACACAAACCTAAAACGACTTTTACACCTCTTTTTTCATTGTACATTTATGCAACAATACACGTTGAATTTAAAACATTCAATGTTCTTTTGATTTAACTAATTTTCAAAAAACACATTTGATTAGCGTTCTAACGATTTCTCTGGTAACTTAACTTTCTTACCTGTTGAAAGCATCGTTGATTATGCGAACTGCTCTTATTTTATTAAATAAACTATTTTCATCGTATTATTATATTAAATAATAACTTCGGAAAAGCATAAGTTGTTTTTACTCGAGTAACACGAGATTATGTAATCGTCAATTAACTGATAATTTCAAAAAATCACTCCATTTACTCGAGTAACGCGGGTATTACTTGGGTAACTTGGGTATTACTTGTGTAACTGAGGTAACCCGGGTAATTTTCACCTCCAATCGTTCATTGTTTTTGATTTGTGCTTACTTTTTGTAACATCCGAAATCCTGTTGCACTTCACTTGGGTTTGGTTCTTATATAATAGAGGCAGTTTTATTCCGTCCAAAATTCTCCAATTGAATACGTTTTTGCGGTTCCGCTAATAATTACTCGGTCTCCTTTGTCTTCACAGTACAACTTGCCCATTCGTTCTGAAACTTGTTGGGCATAAAGTTCTTTTTTATTTAGTCTTTTCGCCCAAAATGGAATTAAAGAGCAATGTGCTGAACCTGTTACAGGATCTTCTAAAATTGATGCTTGTGGGGTGAAAAATCTCGAAACGAAATCGCAGTTATCTCCAACTGCTGTAACAATAACTCCTCCTGGATCTAGATTTATTTGGTCGAACAATTGTCTGTCAATTTTAATGTTTCTGATTTCCGCTTCGTTTTCATATACCAAAACATAGTCTCTTGATTTCAAAATTTCCTTGGGCTGTATATTTAAAGATTTTGAAATGGTATCAGGTAAAATGTCTGCAATAGGCATTCTTGATGGGAAATCCATTTTATAGTACCCATTTTCTATTTTGACAATTAAGTCGCCACTTAAAGTTTCAAATACAATTTCATCTTTTTTACAGTCAAGAATTGTCGCTAAACTGTGAGCTGTAGCAAGAGTAGCATGACCGCACAAATCCATTTCAATTTCAGGGGTAAACCAACGTAAATGGATTTTTTCGCCTTTGTCAACAAAAAAAGCTGTTTCTGCAACTGCGTTCTCCTTTGCAATTTTCAATAAGATCTCGTCTGGCAACCAGTTGTCCAACCGCACCACACAAGCAGGATTTCCACCAAAAACTGTGTCGGTAAAAGCATCTACTTGATTTATAGTATATTTCACTTTGTCTGTTAAAAATTATGGCTAACTCCCTGCTAACCCCCTCAAATATACTAACAAGTCCAAAAAAATCTCCTATCAATGCTCCCAAAACACATTCGGGTTATTGGTTTTGTGGAAGATCCATAGCGTATTGCTCTCTTCTCGTTTATCTTCCTGTTTTTGTGGTTCTTGATTAAAATAATCAAGCGGAAGAAGCTCTATGTAGTTGTATGTTTTTCCTTCAGAGCTTGTTTCCATATTGTACTCGCTTGATGCTGTACGCTGCAAAATATAGAGGTTTTTAGCCATGTAATTTTCAAGGTAATTCTCTTTTGTTTGCGTCTGCTGATTGTTCCAATTGGCATCTGGATTCAGAATTAGGTGTTTGTCACCGATCAGGTACTCTCGAACTTCTTCAATACTCAATAGTTCTCCTTTTTCATTCATCACATAAGCATCGAAAGTCGGATCAATCCAAAGCCATTTTTTGAGTGATTCGGAATAAACGGAATTAATAACATGGCAATCATTGTCGATTTTCAGGCTGTCTTTAGGTAAACAGGTAACAACTCTCGATTTAATGCCCATTGATAAATAACATTCATTCAAAACCAATGCAAGCCCTCGGCAGTTTAATCCTCGATTGTCCTTTTTACAGACATTAATCATACTCATTGCATTTTTGACCTCCGGATTTCCATTCATTCCATCATGGGGAACTAAATCGTGAATCCAATGCATGAGATTTAAAATTTGTAACACGTCTGAACCTTGTCCGGCTATGCTATCGAGATTGAATCCTTTGCGCAATGCCACAAGGTTTGGATTATCACTTGCTTGATAACTGAACGCTGGGACTGGTCTATTGTCTGACAAGTTGTATTTGCCTGCTCTTTTGAGAATAGAAAGATAGTCGCCGGTTGACTTCAATTTTTTATTGAGTTCCAGAAATTCTTTCTCGTTTCGGATATTGTCTAAGTCGGTATCAAGTTGTACATGTCCGTAATCGTTATAACCAGCATCAATTGCTTTTTTCAAATTGGCTAGAGCAGATTTTTTATCTTTCGAAATGGAGTATATGCAACTTAGATTATAGTAGATATTGCTCATCAAATAGGATTGCTGTTTTTTCTCATCAACAGATAATTTCTCATATATCAATAGATAATCAGACAACAATGCATTGTATGCCTTAACGTCTTTCTTTTCATATGCTGCCTCAAAGTCATCTCCTTTTTGCTGAAGGAAGTCATCCATTTTTTGTAATGGAGTAGTTTGCGCGATGAATTGTTGCAGGCTCATAAACAATGCGCACAGGAGGATTATTTGTTTTTTCATTTTTATTTGTTTTAACTATTTACTATTTGGCGCTTGCACGCTGTTATTTGGCCTTTATTTTATTCCGAAACGGCTATTCTTATAATCGATTATTACAATCTTGTTTAAGAAATAGGCGTTCCCAGTTATTCCCCAAATATTTTGCTCTTTAAAGAAATCTGCGATCATTGGGTTTTTAATATAATAAACATTAGATGAGGGTAAAGTAGTATTGCCAAATTTCACATCAGCGTTTATCTTTTGACCATATACCGTTAAGTAATCACCCCAGCTATTTACACTCAATGAATCAATGATGGCATTATCTGATATTTGTTTTGCATTCTCCTCGCTCGATAGTAAAGTAAAAATACTGGAGCCTGAATCAAACATTAAGTTCTCTACTTTACCGTTAATTGTAAAAGGAATGGTAATTCGCCCATCTTCGATTGAACAAGTTTGAAAATCTGCTTGCGCTAATTTACTAGGTAATTTTTCGGTAACACAAATTCGTTTGTTGGCATAATCGATAATTAAATACTGGTCTTTAAACAAATCAGGGGCAATTGTTCCAATATGTTTTTCTGTGCTTGTATAAATTGAATCAGATGGAATCGTATCTCCAAATTCTTGAAAATAACCTATATCTCTTTTCCCGAATGAAATATTTCCTAATCCCAAATGAACATCTTTGAACATAGGATTTTTTTGGCCGTTGATTGTAAAGCTCGTATTAGTGTCTATTTTATTTTTGAGCTCAGAATATTTATCAAGATAATTAGCAATTGAGTTTCCATAAATAACTGTTGTTACAGCGCCTAAATCAAATTGCATGTTGAATTTATGGGGTAAACCATCAATTGAAACTGGAATATTTATAGCAGCCTTGTCAAAATATTTACCGGACACGCTATCACCAACCCATTCAAACGGAATCCAATTTAGCTTCTGACTAAAAGCTACAGTTCCAATAAATAGGTTAATTACGATAAAGCAAATTGTTTTCATTTTTATTTGATTATAAATTATTTGATTATTAACTGGTAGCTTAACGAACAATTACCTTCCCTAAAGAAGTTACCATTATCACTTTCAATTTACCATTTCCCAAGTTTAATTGACTACTTGATTTCTTCTTGAGATCTGGCCGATCTACTTTAACTTTACCCAAGCTTGAGCTCAAATCCAGGCTACAGTCAGAAAGCGGATTACTTAATTGAACATCAATATCTCCAAGGCTAGTATTGAATTTACTGTTGTCTGAGATCAAAATATGTTCTCCCTGGATATCTCCTAAAGACGTAACGGAATTTATTTTTCCTTCCAATTTTCTCATTGAAATGTCTCCAAGATCTGTATTCAAATCGATGTTCCCCGAAACATTTTCAGCAGTAATATCTCCAAGTGCTGTGTAAACTTTTGTTGTATTTGCTTTTAAGCCATTTACATCGATATCGCCTAAATCTGAATCCATTTTCACATCGACGTTTTCCGGAACATAAAATTCCATTTTACTACTTTCAGAAAGCACACTGACACCATTGAAACTATTCTCTTTTCTTTTCAAATGAATCGTCAGAACGGAATCTTTCAGCACATAGTTTAATTCACAATTCCCTTCCTTTTTGCGTGAGAAAACTCCTTTTGCCTTTAGCTGATAGTTGTACTTCATGGAAATGCCTGTCCGATTACTTCCACTAACCAAAATATCACTTTTATTCCCTTTGAATACCAATGACTTCACCCCATTGAAAAGTGTATCGACGTGCAAACTGTCATTGGTAGAGAACCAAGATCCGGTATTAGATTGAAGACTTGTTTTTGTAGAATTCGGTGAAGGAAATATTATCTCCGCAAAAGGTAATGTCACAAGACCTAAATCGATCAATGGTTGAATGAAAGGATTATCATTAATTTCATTACTAAATGTGAAATGATTCGGTTGACTCGCGATAACTGTTGACGTATCTTGAATCGTGGCTTGCATGTCCTTTTTTTGTTTTGGAGCAATGTTTGGCTCTTTATTTCCGGACATTAATAGAACTCCGGTTACAATAATTGTGGCAATTGAACTCATAATAAAGAAGTTTTTTTGAATGATAATTTTACTAGTTGATTTTGGAACAGTAAACTGAGCAGGGGCTGTAATCCAAGAGGTAACATCAGAAACACTCGTAGAGGTTTTTTCGTTTCTCAGTGTTTCAAATAGGTGATTTAATTTTTCTTCGGATTTCATAATACACCGTTTTTAATTTCAAGTGACTGCATAAGCGCCAATAATTGCATTCTACCTCTGCTCAGGCGTTTCTTTACAGCAGCTTCACTTGAGTTTTGAATACCCATGATTTCTTTGATCGAAAACCCCGAAATTTCAAAGAGAATAATGCACTCACTTGTCACTTGATCAAGTTCTTGTAAGCATTTGTACAAATCATTGATCTCAAATTGTTGTTCAATGGAATCATTTTCGTTGTGAGCATACTCGTACTTTCCTTTCAACTGATCAACAAATTCTGGTCGTTTCTTCTTTCGGTGATTGGCTAATATTCGTGTAGCCGTACCAAACAAAAAGTGAAGAAATGCATCCGTAGATTTGATTTCATCAAACTTCTCAAAGGCAACAACCAAGGTGTCGTGCATAATGTCTTTGAAATGAAATTCACCGTAAACACGCGATTTGCAATAGCGCTCAAACCGTTCATGAACTGGTTCGTATACTTGCATAAAACGTTCTTGTTTGGTTAATTCCATTTTAATTACACTCGGGATTTGGTAGTAAGTGTCTTAATGCTGAAAAAAGTGACACGAG
>DDBE01000106.1:9177-10021 GCA_002332715.1 Flavobacteriales bacterium UBA2040 | reverse complement strand
AAAATCGGGAATTATTCCGTTTTTCTTCATGATTTTGGCTGTTTCCCTGCCAATGCAAGCCGTTTGAATCCCAGCTGGCAGCTGGGATTCTTCAAGAAAATATCGGACCCCATTTTTTGAGCTAAAGAAAATCACTTCCGCTTGTTTAGGGACTTTAAAGTCAATTGCTGAAAATTCAATTAAAGATTCAGAAACCAAGGACCACTTTTTTTCTTCGCAAAAGGAATGCAGCCACTGACAATCATTATTCGCTTTGCTAATGAAAATCTTCATTCTAAATTTTTTTCAATTGTGCAACGATTTGCTCTGCGATATCGAAGGCCGTATTTTCAAACTCCATCACTTGTGCTGGTTGCTCGGCTGATTTAGAGTATGAAACGAAAATACCATTGTTTTCATCACAATATACGCCCAAAGGCAATTGACACCCACCTTCAAGAAGATTCAATATTTTTCTTTCAACGCGTATTCTATTGAACACGGCTTGGTTATGCATCGGCGCCATTATGCCGGCCATCCGATCATCATCTTCACGGATTTGAAGACCAAGCACGCCCTGAGCTGGAGCGGGAACAAATTGACTCGTATCCATAACGTGAACTTCAAATGCAGACAAGTCCAATTGCAATCTGTCGACTCCTGCTTTTGCCAAAATGATCGCATCGTACTGACCTTCGGCTAATTTATCAATTCGCGTTGGCACATTTCCTCTTAAATCCTTGATTTCACAATCTTTTCGAAAAGCTTTTACCAAAGATTTTCTTCTGGCAGATGAGGTGCCGATCGTACCCTTGGCTTTTAATTTCCAAAGTTCGGAAGCGTCGAAACATTCTTTGCGAATAAG
>DDBE01000106.1:0-8837 GCA_002332715.1 Flavobacteriales bacterium UBA2040 | reverse complement strand
GATTCGTTTCCAAATCTTTGTGCGAATGAACGGCTAAATCGATTGTTCCTGCCAACAATTTATTTTCAATTTCCTTAGTGAAAAATCCTTTTCCTTCTAACTTGTCGAAGCTCAAATCTTGGATAGCATCTCCTTGGGTAATGATGACCTTTATTTCCACTTCGTTACCCAAATCTTCGAGTTGTTTTTTGACGTGATTTGCCTGCCAAAGTGCTAGGTCACTGCCTCTGGATCCAATAATAACTTTCTGCATGTTTATTTTGATTTGAGTAGAATTTCCTTTGCCATTTTCATCGGAACACTCATGTATTTTTTCTCCATGTAACCCAGAATTTTTTCGAGAATCTCTTTCGATTCTTTGTCTAAATTGTCGAGGTCGTTTTTGAACACTTCGTTCATCGCCATGGATTTAATTTCTTTTACTTTTTGCGGAACGTCACGCATAGCCAATTCTACATTTCTCTCTTTTTGTAAGAGGTTGAACTTCGTCAGGGACCAAGATATAATTTGTTCTACATGGCTAATCTCAGAAGATCGTTCTTTTAAATTGTTATCCGATATTTTCTGTAAAAGAGATACAGAAATATGGTGAACATTGTGATTGTCTATAATAGCTGGATCTATATCTTGCGGAATAGCAATATCAATGACCACTTTTTTATCCGTTTCTCCTTGAAGAATGTTTTTGTAAATCTCAGGGGAAACCAAATGCGTATCTGCACCTGTGCATGAAATTAGTACGTCGAAACCGTTCGTGTAATCATTCAGCTCTGATAATGGCAAAGCTGCGCCATTTAAATCATTCGCGAGTGTTTCGCCCTTGCTCAACGTTCGGTTGAAAACAACAAAATTAGTGTATCCGTGCTTTCTGAGAAATCGGCTCAACGTCGTATTTGTGACCCCAGCACCCACTATGATTATTCTCGCATCAAGCGGAATATTCAATTCACGCAAACGATGATACGCTAGTGAGACAACAGAAACTGGCTTTTTCGAAATTGAAGTTTCCGTGTATACCTTTTTCGCCGTTTCGATTGTTTGTTTGACCGCCAATCGAATAAAATCGCCTGCTAAACCTAATTTATGGCTTTGCTCATATGATTTCCGAACTTGAGTGATAATTTCTCTTTCACCAACAACCAATGAATCAATAGAAGAAGCAACGCGAAGTAAATGTTCCATAGAGCGTTCACCTTGAATATGAAGTGTGTTGGAAACAAATAAATCGATTTTTTCTTGCGGTAATTTCGGGTAAAGCGATCGAAAAAAGTGGAATAATTTCTCCTCAGTTCCGGATGATTCTCCACAAAAAAAGAATTCAACTCGGTTACAAGTAGAGAGAAAAAGAAGCTCCGACCAGTTCATTTCAGCTTTGATCGCAGCCAAACGCACTTTTCTTTCGTCCTCTTCAATATGAAGCAAACCAATCTCAGCAACATCTAAGTTGCTGTGCGTGAAGGCGATAACTTGAAACTGTGCGTACATGCTTTCTCTTGTGTTGCAAAGATAACCTAGCTTTGTCAGAGAATTGTCACAACTCGGTCATTTCAAGGGTTACAGGCTAATTTGGAATCATTCTATATAGCACAATAAATTCGAAGCCTTACGGCATTCATAATGTGCAAAAGCACTTCGAATAAAAGATTGCCGAAGGCTTCGAATTTTAATCCATTTAGTGCTTATCTTTACCCCATGGCTCATCTTGTTTTAGTACCAACTCCCATCGGGAATCTAGAGGACATTACTCTTCGTGCAATTCGTATTTTGAAAGAATCGGACTACATTTTGGCAGAGGATACCCGAACAAGTATGAAACTGATGAAACACCTTGATATCTCAAAACCCCTCATCGCTTTTCATGCGCACAACGAGCACAAGGCCCTGGGAAACACCGTACAGAAAATTCAGGCGAGCAAAATGGTTTCTTTAATTTCAGATGCTGGTACGCCTGGAATATCTGACCCGGGATTTCTATTGGTTCGCGCCTGTATAGACGCTGGGATTAAAGTAGAATGCTTACCCGGGCCAACTGCTATCATTCCAGCATTGGTGGGGAGCGGAATGTCTTGCGACAGATTTATTTTCGAAGGATTTTTGCCACATAAAAAAGGTCGACAATCCAAGTTTATAGAATTGGCCGAAGAAGAAAGAACCGTTGTACTATATGAATCTCCTCATCGCTTAGCAAAATGTATGGCGCAGATTGAAGAATTCATGGGTGCCGATCGAAACGTTTGTGTGGTTCGGGAGATTTCAAAAATGTTTGAGACTTTTCACCGAGGAACTGCGGCCGATTTAAAGATATATTTTGACCAAAATCCACCACGTGGAGAGATAGTTGTCGTTATCGAAGGAATTTCGAAAGAGGAAGCGAAACAGAAGAAGAAATTAGAGAGAAAAAAATAGCAATTGGCTTTTGGCGGTTGGCTCACCTCGAGCATAGCCAAAAGCAAATTGCTAATAGCCCACAGCAAGAAATATGAAAACCGAAGCAATAATTTTAACAAAAAAGGGAAAACCATCTGGAACATTCGAAAGAAAAGAATGGGACATTCCGACAATAAATTCAAAACAAATTTTAGTAGAGAGCGAAGCTTTTGGTTTGAACTATGCCGACGTTATGGCAAGTCAAGGTTTGTACCGCGAAGCGCCACCAATGCCCTGTGCTGTAGGCTATGAAGTGGTTGGAAAAGTATTGGAAGTAGGAGCCGATGTAGACCCTTCTTTAATAGGAAAACGAGTGCTTTCTTTTTGCCGATTTGGTGGATATGCGAAACACATTGTTTCTGAAGAATATGCAATTGTAATTGTCGATGATATTCCGGCAATTGACGCTTTGTCTTTGTGTACGCAAGGAGTTACGGCGTATTACATGGCCCATTATTTATCGCCTGTTCACAAAGGAGAAAGGGTCTTAGTTCATGCTGCAGCAGGGGGTGTTGGCACTTTGTTGATTCAAATGTGTAAGAATGAAGGGGCCGAAGTTTTTGCTAAAATAGGTTCATCGAATAAAGAAGATTTAGTCAAAAGCCTCGGAGCAGATCATGTAATTGACTACAATAAAAGTGATTATGTTGTGCAAATGGCAAGTCTTTTAGGCAAGAATCGCTTGGATGTTTCCTTCAATCCTATTGCGGGTGACACTTTCAAAAAAGACTTCAATTTATTGGGCTCGGCAGGTAGATTATTTCTCTTCGGAGGCGCACAAATGAGTAGTGGGAAATGGGGCATTTTCTCTAAGCTTAACTTTATTCGAAAAATGGGGAGACCCCTGCCAATTGGCTATATGATGCGATCAAAAAGTGTTTTGGGCGTGAACATGTTGAAGATAGCGGACAACAAACCAGAAGTATTGGCCAATTGCTTAAGTGAAGTTTTTGATTTATACAGAGCTGGAAAAATTAAACCGCAATCTGGAGGGGTTTTTTCTGTTGTTAAATTTGATGATGCATTTTCGACCTTGGCTTCCGGAAAGAGCACGGGTAAAATTGGCGTGAAATGGGAAGACTAGCTCTGTAACAGAATTACTTTCATTGATTTATTCTTTTGTTTAATAATCTAAATAAAATAGATCATAAAAATCACATGGCCGTTTCTTTTTGCTTCCTACTTTTTGAGCATGACATCTTTTGCGCAAAAGGCTGCACCTATGGGTGGAAAGTGAAATGGCATTGTATCAATTATCCAAATCAGCAAGCGGAAATTCTTATGAGTTAGAGGCTTTTCTTTTAGATTACAAAGGCATGGCACGAACTCAAAACACGAGCTTTGCGGTAAATTAATTCCAATTCATTAGCGCGTCACCTTTTAGTGATTCATTAAATGCCGCGCGCAATCGTTCCAGTTTTAGCTTCGCTTCAAAGTCACCTTCCTGCGCTTTTCGTTTAGTTTGGTAATAATAATCCAATGAATGCCCAAAAAGATCGTGCTCCAAGATGTTTTTTAACTCCGTTATTTTCGAGTTGAGTTCAATCAAAAAATGCTCTATTTCACCAAGCTCTTTCGTTTCACATGGATTCAATTTTGGCTGCTTAAAAAGATATGAATAGCGAGGCAACACGGAGTTGAGTTTACTAATAAACTGTTCCAATTCTCGGTTTAAATCATCTTTTTTTGTGCTAAAGTCGGGCATTTTTTTCCATTTAACCTCTACGCAAGTTAGAGAAAAATTCGTTTTGGCAAAATCTTTTTAGTTGATTTAACATAATGCGTTGTATTATTGCAATGTGTCGGGTATTTACATTCATATTCCATTTTGCAAACAAAGATGTACCTATTGTGATTTTCACTTTAGCATCTCTTATCAGAAATATTACGCTGAAATGATCGCGGGTATTTGTGCTGAAATAGAGCAAAGAAAACACGAGGATTCGGATGAGTGGGTGAACACTATTTATTTTGGTGGTGGAACACCGAGTCTATTGAAACAGAAAGAATTAAAGTTGATTTTTGAAACGCTTCGAAAAAATTACAAAATCAATCCCGAAGCTGAGATTACTTTAGAAGCAAATCCAGATGATATTTCTACTGAAATTTTGAAGATTTGGGAAGAAGCGGGCATCAATAGGTTGAGCGTTGGCTTGCAATCTTTTCGTCCGGAAGATTTAAAATGGATGAACAGAGCCCACAATGCGACAGAATCTAAGCGATGTATCGAAATGGTAAAAGCGCTTGGTGTCCATTCACTTTCGATTGATTTGATTTATGGATTGCCCAACCTGCCTCTAAAAGACTGGGATGTGCAAATACAGAGCGTAATAGATTACGGAGTAGATCATATAAGTGCTTATTGTCTTACAGTTGAGGAAAAAACAGCTTTGTTCAAACAAGTGAAAGAGGGAAAAATTATTACTTCGGATGAAGATGAACAATCTACTCAATATCTCTACTTGGTTGAGAAACTAAGGGGTGCGGGTTACGAACAATATGAAATTTCGAATTTTTGTTTGCCCGGGAAAGAGTCTAAACACAACTCGTCATATTGGAAAGGAATTACGTACCAAGGGTTTGGGCCTTCTGCCCATAGTTTTGATGGTAAAAAAAGAAGATTCAATGCTCGGAATAATAAAGTATACTTGAAAAATGTCAATACTGGAACAAATTATTACGAAAGTGAAAATTTATCACCAACGAATCGTTTCAATGAAGCAATCCTTACAACTATACGTACCAAATGGGGTGTTAGTTTATCCTCACTTATTTCTATACAATCACCGTCACAAGAGTTCTACAGCAAAGTCAATGAGTTTTCAAAGAAAAACTGGCTTAAAGTCGAAAACGATACTATTTTTTTAACTGGGGAAGGTTGGTTGATGGCAGATTATATTTCGGCGGAGTTGTTCGAGGTCTAGTTGATTTTCTTGTATCTTGTCGTTTCAATCAAATTATGCCTTTTATGAAATGGTCCTTATCCTTAATATTTGTCTCCTTTTTCTTTCAAACTTTTGCTCAAAAGAAACAACTTGATCATACCGTTTACGACGATTGGAAAAGCTTAAATTCCTCAAACCTTTCGAAAGACGGCAATTTTGTGAGTTACGAAATCAATCCGCATCGAGGAGATGGTTATTTGTATTTGTACAATTACGAAACAGCCGTTTTGGATTCATTCTTTCGAGGCGATGGTGGACGATTTTCTGAGAACAATGACTTTTTCTATTTTAAAAAGAAACCTGAATTCGATACGCTTCGCAAATTGGAATTGGACAAAGTAGACAAAAAGGAATGGCCCAAAGATTCGCTATTTGTTGTCCGTCTTGCAGATATGGATGTAAAATCTTTTCAGATTTTAAAAGAAAGTAAAACCCAACCAAACGGGAATTGGCTAGCCTATTCTATCGATAGCACCTATACGGAACCTAAAAAAGAGGAAAAGGAAGACGAGTTTTTCAAACGGTTTTTCAGCAAGTTTAAGAAAAAGAAAGAAGAGACAAAGGAGCCTAAAATTTCGTCCGATGGACAGGTTTTATATCTGTTTCAACCTTCCACCGAACAGCGACAACAATTTAATGATGTAACAAGTTTTCAGTTTTCAGACAATGGAGATTATCTCATTTACGTGGAACATAAAAAAATTGATAAGGAGAATAAGTACAGTTTGCACGGGTATACCATGAGCAATGGAAATCGTTTCGTAATTGACACGGCAAAAACGGGCCTGAGTAACATTTCTGTTAGTAAAAACGATAAGTTTTTGGCGTATTTGGCTTCAACCGACACAGCAAAAGTGAAAAATAGCACCTTTGAATTGTTTGATTTAAAAGGACTGAAAAAATTTATTTCCTTAGATAGTACGAGTTCATTTATTGCCAATGGTAAAACGGTTAGTAAAAATCAAACTTTCGTCTTTACTGAAAATGAGAAGTACATGTTTTTGGGTATTGCGGATGCCAGCTATGAGGAACCAAAAGATACATTGCTTGGGTCTGAAAAAGCGAAATTGGATGTTTGGCACTATGCCGACAAAAGAAATCAGCCCATGCAATTGGTTGAACTTGGTCGTGATAAAAAAGCAAGTGAATTACACGTTCTTCACTTGGACAATTTTGAACTTATCCGCATTGAAGATGAGAATGTGAAAGCAAGACCAAATAAAAACATTTCAGGCGATTATATTTTCGCAACAGATGACACGCCTTATGAACTCGAATACAATTGGAATTTCCCTTTTGCTTCTAATCATTATCGAATTTCTTTGATAGACGGAAGCCGAAAACTATTGAAAGAAGGTGTGGTAATGAGTGGCGAAATTTCTCCTTCGGGAAAATATTATACCTATTTCAACGATACCCAAGCGCAACATTACGTCGTCGATATAGGGGCGAATACCGGAACTTGTCTTACGTGCGGAACGAAAGATGTGAATTGGCAAGTGGATGGCAATGGGTCGCCACATGTTGATTATCCTTTGGGAATTATTGGATGGGACAGAGCCGAAGAAAAAATGTTCGTTCAATCCGAATTTGATGTGTGGCAATTTGATATGAACACGAGAGCGTTGACATCGATTACCAATCAAGAGGGTAAGGAAAACAAGATTGAATTTAGAATCCGAAAATGGGAATTTGACAGTGTTTTTATCTACCCAGAAACGATCTATTTGCAAGGAACGGATATGGTCTCTAAAGATGAAATGATTTATGAATGGATAGAGCACGATGATCACAATGACATAGTGAAATTGTATCAAACTCCGCACGCAATTAATCAGGTACAAAAAAGCGAAGAAGGCAAACAAATACTCATTCGTAAATCGAACGTAACGGATTATGCTGACGCTTTTATAGTGGACGAAAATTTCGAAAACGAGCGTAGAATTAGTAACACCAATCCGCAACAATCGGAGTACAACTGGGCGACAGTAGAGTTGATGGATTATAAAAGCTACGATGGACAGAATTTGCGTGCTTTATTGTACAAACCAGAAGATTTTGATTCGACGAAAGAATATCCCATGTTGGTTTATTTCTACGAATTGTATACCGACAGACTTCACAGTCATTACGCCCCAAAACCAACAGCATCAATCATTTTCCCAACGGAATATGCATCAGCTGGGTATGTCGTTTTGATTCCAGACATTCGATACAAAACGGGACATCCAGCACAATCGGCTTATGATTGTATTATGGCCTCTACGGATGCTGCCTTAAAGAAATACCCGAATATTGATGAGAAAAGAATGGGACTGCAAGGGCAAAGTTGGGGTGGATATCAAACCGCACAATTGGTAACTATGACGACTCGATATAAAGCTGCAATGGCTGGTGCACCTGTTTCAAATATGTTTAGTGCGTATGGCGGAATTCGCTGGGGAAGTGGAATGAATCGTCAGTTTCA
This sequence comes from Flavobacteriales bacterium UBA2040, assembly GCA_002332715.1. Taxonomy (GTDB): domain Bacteria; phylum Bacteroidota; class Bacteroidia; order Flavobacteriales_D; family Crocinitomicaceae; genus UBA2040. The sequence continues at coordinate 998 of DDBE01000106.1, read as the reverse complement.
ATACGAAAGAACACAAAGTAGAATTGGTAAAACGATTTGGGAAGCACCGGCATTGTACGTCGAGAATTCACCTTTGTTTGGGCTTCCGAATGTTCAAACACCGCTTTTGATTATGCACAACGATGGTGATGGCGCTGTTCCGTGGTACCAAGGAATTGAATTGTTTATGGGTATGAAACGTTTGGGAAAACCAGTTTGGATGTTGAATTACAACGACGACAACCATAATTTGATGAAGAATGCGAACCGCATCGATTTGAGCATTCGTATGCGACAGTTCTTCGATTATTATCTATTGGATGCCAAAGCGCCAAAATGGCTGATTGAAGGTGTTCCAGCGATTGATAAAGGGAAAGATTACGGGTTGGATTTGATGGAGGAGTAACAAGCACACTTTTTTCACGCAAAGGACAATGTAAACTCTGTGCTCTTAGTTTATAGATTAGTAATGGCTTTTTTGTGCGAACTGAAAACCGAAAAAATTGGTTTCATGGAGGTTTAGAAAAGCCGATTTTTTCTTTTAATTTTCATCTGACTGATGAAAATTTGATCCAATGATTATTTAAACTAAACGTATAAAAAACAAATTGATGATGCAGCTTTAGAGGGGATTAATTTACTCCAACCCCTTCAAAATCTTACTCACACCCTCCTCGGTCGAACTCAATTTCGTTTTACAAATCTTGATCAATTCCGAAGCTCGTTTTACTTTAACTGAAAGTTCATCCACTCCAATTTCACCTTCCTCCATATCTCGGACGATTTGTTGTAATTCTTCAAATGCCTTGTCGTACGATAATTCTTCTTTACTCATGTTTAACCAAATTTAGAAATAAGAAATCAAGGAATTCATCACTCAGAAATTCCTAACTCAATCACTCTTCACTCTTCACTCTAACACTCCTCACTTTCCACTCTAACACTTTCCCCTCAATCAACCGTCGATTCTATTTCCAATTCGTGCGTGAATGTAATGATTTTGTCCCCCTTTTTTACTG
>DDBE01000163.1:4482-12652 GCA_002332715.1 Flavobacteriales bacterium UBA2040 | reverse complement strand
TTTTACTTATCACTCTCTTTCTATTTGTTTCTAGCCATAGTATGGCTCAGATGGATAGTTGGTCCACTAAAATTACCTGGAGTTTTTCCGTGGAACGAATCGATGATAGTCACGCCTACATCGTTTGTAAAGCGAAATTATTGAATGGATGGCATATTTTTTCGGTTAATCACGATCCTAATAAAGCAGATTTGACAGGATACCCAACGACGTTCAAGTTCACATCGAATCCTGCGAAGTACAAATTAATTGGTAAGCTTCAAGACGCTTCAAAACCACACAAGCATGTTGATGATTTGGGTGAATCACTATACTTTGAGAGGTTGGGTGTCTTTAAACAAAAAGTCGAGATTCTTGAAAAAGGTGATGTAGATGTGAAATTCGAATATTCGTTTCAAGTTTGCGATGAAAACGGTTGTTTGTTTCCACCTGACCAAAATGGCAAGGTGACCTTGAAAGGCTTTAAAACCGAGGAAGCTGCTGTAAGTGATGTGGTCGATAAAAAAGATTTAAAAATCACCGGAGACTTCGCTAAAGACAGTAAAGGAAAAGATTTTGTAAAGTTTAAGAATGAGTGGATTGCTGTCCCAGAAGGGAATTCGCCAAAGTTTTATAAGAAATATTTAGATTTAGGAGGAAGCTATGCGAAATAAGAAATTTATTTTATCAGTACTACTTTTTTGTGCAACTATAGGTTTTGCGTTTCATTCAAATGCAGAAGATCTTTCGAAGAAATCGGCGATAGATTTGTTGGAGTTGGTTCAAACAAAGAAGGACTATAACGACGCGGCAATGTTAATAACGGACCACGGAACAGATGTTCAAGCGGATGGTGATGTCAAGAAAAAATTAGTTGATTTAGGAAAGAAATTTGGTGCAGAATTCCCTGTTTGGGCTCAAATTGGGGCATCGGATTCTGATAAAAAGTCAACCGAAGAGAAAAAAAGTCCAAATAATAAGGACGACGAACCTATTGTTAAACGCTCTCTTCTTAGTTTGTTTCTAGAAGGAATAGCCTGGGGATTGTTCGCTTTGTTTACACCATGCGTTTTTCCAATGATACCGATGACGGTTTCATTCTTTACGAAACAATCGAAAACACGGGTAAAAGGAATTATGAGCGCCTTGTTTTACGGATTTTGTATCGTTGCTATATATGTAATCGTTGGTTTGGTTATCACGCTCGCAACGGGCAGTCCCGCCAAGGTTTATGAAATATCGACAAGTGCAACGCTAAATCTAATCTTCTTTGCCATTTTCATGATATTCGCCTTCTCATTTTTAGGAGCATTTGAAATTCAAATGCCGACAAAATGGGTTAATTCAGCAGACAAAGGAGCAGACAAAGGAGGATTGATTGGTGTGTTTTTCATGGCATTTACCCTCGTTTTAGTTTCGTTTTCTTGCACGGGTCCAATTATTGGAACCTCTTTGGTTCAAGCCTTAAGTTCTGGTTCATTGATGGGGCCAGTTGTTATTATGCTTGGGTTCTCTTTGGCCTTGGCTTTTCCATTTATGTTATTCGCGATTTTCCCAAGTTGGTTGAATTCACTTCCGCAATCAGGTGGATGGCTGAATTCCGTGAAAGTTGTACTAGGATTGCTCGAAATTGCCTTGGCATTGAAATTCTTGAGTATGGTGGATTTGGCTTACCATTGGGACATTTTACCAAGAGAAATATTCGTAGCTGTATGGTTCTGTATTTTTGCCATTATGGGAATTTATCTTCTTGGCAAAATTCGATTTTCGCATGATTCGCCTGTGGAAAAAGTATCGGTACCTCGTTTCATGTTCTCTTTATCTGCCTTAGTATTTGCGGTTTATTTATTGCCTGGAATGTGGGGAGCACCTTTGTTTATGATTGATGGTATTGCACCACCACGGACGCATTCAGAAGATAGTTTCCGATTTGTGAAAGGATCTGGAGCTTCAGTTAATGGTGAAATGGATGAGGTGACGAGAGAATATTTATCCGAAATGCACGAGGTTGGTGATGGTTCTATTATGGTTTTCCATGATTTGGAAAAAGGCCGAGAATATGCCAAGAAAGTCAATAAACCAGTCTTGATAGATTTCACGGGTCACTCATGTGCCAATTGTCGTAAAACGGAATCGAAAGTTTGGACCAATGACGCTATTCGCCCAATATTGCAAAATGATTTAGTTATTGTTTCCTTGTATTGTGATGATAGAACGGAATTGCCAAAGGCAGAGCAAGTATTCTCTAAAGAGATTAATGGCATAATGAAAAACGTAGGGAACAAATGGTCGGCGTATCAGATTAAAACTTACGGTCAATTGTCTCAACCTCTTTATATAATGCAAGATTTTGAAGGGAATGACATTACAAAAGCAATTGGGTATACGCCAAATATTGAAGAGTATAAAAAATTCTTGAATGATGGACTTGATATGTTCAAAGAATAATTCCTCCAAGTGATTTGATATTTTTATTGGATTCCAATTAACTTTAAACCCATGAATGATTTTCTGGGTACTCCAATCGAATATTTGAAAGGTGTCGGCTCAAAACGTGCCGAACTTTTGAAGAAAGAGCTGTTTATTGCCACATTTGAGGACCTGCTCTATCATTTTCCATTTCGATATGTAGATCGAACGGCGTATCAAAAAGTCGCCGATATTCAATATTGGGATACACCTGTTCAATTAAAAGGAAAAATCACAACTCTCAAAATTGTTGGCGTAGGCCGAAAGAAGCGCATGTCAGCTACATTTGAAGATGAAACTGGCCGCATTGAATTAATTTGGTTTCAAGGGGTCGATTGGGTGAAGAAATCTGTAGAACCGAATCGTATTTATCAGATTTACGGCAGAGCCAAAAAATTTGGAACTGGTTTCAATATCGCTCATCCCGAAGTCACGGCATGGGAAGATGTAGACAAAACAGGAGGAATGCAAGGTGTCTATTCAAGCACTGAAAAACTCAACGACAAAGGACTTCATACCAAAGGAATTTCAAAAATAGCTGTCAATTTGGTCGAAGGATTAGGAGGAAAGATTGAAGAGCCATTACCGAAAAGTATAATTGATCAATATCGTCTAATTACGCTTGAAGAAGCGTTAATTCAGATACATCGACCAGATTCTGAAGAACAAGTCAGAAAAGCCATATTTCGGCTCAAATTTGAAGAGTTGTTTTTCTTACAATTGGAATTACTGCACAGAAAGCAAATTAGTTTCGAAAAAGGAAGTGGTTTTGTTTTCCCAAAATTGAGCAAGGTTTTCAATACCTTTTATGCGGATCATTTACCTTTCGATTTAACTGATGCACAGAAACGTGTTATCAAAGAAATTCGAAAAGATGTTACCTCAGGGAAACACATGAACCGTTTGCTTCAAGGAGATGTGGGAAGTGGAAAGACTTTTGTAGCATTGTTAGCAGCGCTCATGGCTATCGATAATGATTTTCAAGCTGCTATTATTGCACCAACTGAAATTTTAGCGACGCAGCATTACGAAGGGATTTCTGAAATGTTGGCGCCACTTGGAGTCAAAGTTGGAATGTTAAAAGGGTCTGTCCGTAAGAAACAACGAGAGGTTTTACATGAACAACTTCGTTCGGGTGAAATGCATTTGTTAATCGGCACGCATGCTTTGTTAGAAAATGAAGTTCGTTTTCAGAATTTGGGATTGGTGGTAATTGATGAACAGCATAGATTTGGTGTGGCACAAAGGGCAAAAATGTGGCGCAAGAATGTTGTTCCACCGCATGTGTTAATTATGACTGCGACTCCAATTCCGCGAACACTGGCTATGACATTTTACGGTGATTTAGATGTTTCCGTTATTGATGAATTGCCACCAGGTAGAAAGCCAATTACGACTTCGCATCGATATGAAACGAATCGTATAGCGGTTTTCAAATTCATGAAACAGGAAATTGCTTTGGGGCGTCAGATTTATATCGTTTATCCCTTGATTAAGGAATCAGAAACCTTAGACCTGAATAATTTGATGGATGGATTTGAGGCCATTTCTCGCTCATTTCCTTTGCCAGAGTATAAAGTAAGTATCGTTCATGGTCAAATGAAGGCCGATGCGAAACAGTTTGAAATGGATCGATTTGTGAAAGGGGAGACGAATATTATGGTTGCTACGACGGTAATTGAGGTTGGCGTGAATGTTCCGAATGCCTCTGTTATGATTATTGAGAATGCTGAAAGGTTCGGTTTGTCGCAACTACATCAATTGCGCGGCAGAGTTGGGCGTGGAGCAGATAAGTCGTATTGTATCTTAATGTCATCGTATAAAATTTCAAAAGAAGCGAAAAAGCGAATTGAAACGATGGTACGCACCCAAGATGGATTTGAAATTGCTGAGGTGGATTTAGAAATTCGTGGTCCTGGTGATATAATGGGTACTCAGCAAAGTGGCGATTTGAATTTGAAGTTGGCAGATTTGGCGACAGATGGAGTTTTGGTTGGTATTGCTCGAGATGCGGCTAGAGATTTATTGGGGAAGGATGAGAAGTTACAATGGGCTGAGAATGGTTTAACTCGGGAGAAATTGAATAGGATTTTGAGGAGCCGGCCGGATTGGGGGAAGATTTCATAAGATTCTTGCCATCAATTCTCAGAGACTAAAAACTTAGTCTTTTCGAATATTGAAATTTTAAAAATTTCACATTTCTCCCCGGTTTTTTATAAATTTTCCTTTTATCAAATTCTTTCAATAGTTTTACTTTACAATTTTCTACCAGAATGATAAACGGAATTATATTCTATCTAATATTATTCTTCTCAGCAAATTCGTTTGCCCAAGAACAATTGGGCGCGTCAACCTCTAATTACACTCCAACTCTCTCCGTTTTTACGAACCCTTCTTCTATGTTGGATGCTAAAACTTGGCTCGATATTCACATTGTTGGAGGAGGAGCATACGCAATGAATAATTTGGCCTACGTTGAAAATTCTGGAATTATACCACTAATTCGCAATAGAGATAAAGGTTTTGATAATTCTAGCGTAAAATTTGATAAGAACCGAAACAATTACAAAGTCTATAACAGAAATTTCGTGAACATTTTATCTGGAGTTTGGTCACAAGGTGATCATGCCGCTGGTGTATTCTTTAATGCGCGATCCTTCTCCATTGCAAGGGGTGTTTCCGACGATTTAATCGGAATTATTGATAGTTCGCTTATCGGAAATCCAGTTGCAAAAAATTACGATTTCGATTTTTCAGAAATGAATCTCTCCTCTTTAAATTTTGGTGAAATCCAATTGAGCTACGGATACATGTTCTACAAAAAAAGAAGAGATATGCTCATGGGTGGTATTTCTGTTAAAAAATTCATACCCATTGCAGGTGCAGCACTTCAAGTAAACGACTTGCGTTTCAATCTTCGTTCCGATACTTCGTTTAACTACCTTTTTGCTGACATGGACGCTATGTTTGCGCAACAGTCAAACAATTTCTTAAAAGGTGGAATGGGATTGGATCTTGGTTTCACCTATCAAAGAATGCTTTCCGATTGTCGAGGGTATTCCCCAAATAGCAGAAAAATGGGCTGTCGTACTTTAAACTACAAGTATAAAATTGGTGTTTCTGTTTTGGATATTGGGTCCGCGAAATTCAACAAAGATGATGTGCAAAGAAAAGGTGTTCGAATCGACTTGCCGGATTTGTATTATGCGGATTATACCGATGTTGATCCAGATGATATTTTCCAAGCTATTCAAAGTCTAGACAGTATTTTTGATGATGAAAGGGTAGAGAATATTAACAAAATCGATCTTCCAACGGCGCTTTCAGTTCAATTCGATTACAATTTGTTTCAATCTAGATTTTACGGTTTCGGAAGTATCATGCAAGGATTACCAATTAGTAAACAGAAATTCGGGTTAAGAAGAGCGAATTCGCTAATGGTTGGAGCGCGATTTGAATCCAGATTCTGTGATATTGCTATACCTATTAGCTTGTATGAATATACTACGCCTCAAATTGGTTTGTCTATGCGCATTTATTGTCTGACCATAGGAACCGATAAATTACTTTCCTTATTCGGGAATACAAATGTGCACGGCGGTGATATATATGCGCATCTGAAAATTCCAATTTTCTACAATCCAAAGTGCCGTGGCAGAAAGGGTAGCAGTCCTAAATCGTACAACCCAAAACAAATTCGCAAGAAGAAAAACGACTGCCCGGCTTATCAATAAGGGATATTCAGTCTGGATATCAGCGTTTAAAGACAGCCAATCATTATGCTTCCTCGTAGATTGAATTGAATAAATCAGCGTACTTTTCCAAAATTTTCTTACGTTTTAATTTCAAAGTAGGTGTTAATTCACCACCTTCAATAGACATTTCAGTAGAAAGCAAACGGAAATCTTTAATTTTTTCCCATTGACCAAATCCTTCATTATATCGATCGACTTCTTTTTGAATTCGAGCTATTACTTTTTCGTCCTTGATTAATTTTTCATTTGTATCAATATCCAATTTGTATTGTTTTTCATTATTCCATTCACGAATGAAGGCATAATTCGGGACGATCAATGCAGAAGGGAATCGCTGACTTTCACCCATAACCAAGATTTGCTCAAAGAAACGAGACTCTTTAAATTTATTCTCCATCGCTTGAGGAATGATATATTTTCCACCAGAAGTTTTGAAAATCTCTTTTTTACGATCGGTAATCTTCAAATATTTACCTTGAATGAATTCTCCAATATCACCTGTATGGAACCAACCATCTTTGTCGATTGCTTCAGCTGTAACGTCAGTTAAATTGTAATATCCAAGCATCAAATTCGGACCTTTTGTTAAGATTTCGCCGTCCTCTGCAATTACAACTTCTACATCGTCAATTAATGCACCAACTGAGCCGAATACGATTCCTCTTTGAAAACTATTTACTGAAATTACTGGCGATGTTTCTGACAAACCATATCCTTCAAGAATTGGAATTCCAGCTGCCATAAAAATTCTAGCTAATCTCGGTTGAAGTGCTGCACTACCAGATGCTATTGCTTTTACATTGCCACCCAAAGCCTCACGCCACTTTGAAAAGATTAATTTGTTGACAAAAGCATGTTTGATTTTATAACTAGTACTTTTTCCTTCAATTTCAAATTCTTCGGCCAATTCAACTGCCCAGAAAAATAATTTTCGTTTGATTCCTGTCAATTCATCACCTTTTGCCATTATTTTATCGAAAACTTTTTCAATTAATCGTGGCACGGCTGAGAAGATATCTGGTTGCACCTCTCTAATATTGTCACCAATCGTTTCCATCGATTCGGCAAAATGAATCGAGCAACCCAATTTGATGTACAAATAATGTAACATTCGCTCATAAATATGGCAAACAGGTAAGAAGGATAGAACTTTTGATGAACTACTTGCAGGGATAGGTTCCTCACATGCTAATACGTTAGAAAGGATATTGTTGTGAGAAAGCATAACACCTTTCGGATTACCAGTGGTACCAGATGTATAAATAATAGTTGCTAAATCACCATTTTTAATAACGGCCATTTTATCCTCTATTACTTTAGAATCAATATCAGTACCATGTTTTTCAATTGAACTCCAATGTTCTGCTCCTTCCACTTTATCAAAGGTGTACAGGTTTTTAAAGTCTGGTGTCTTATCTTTGATTCCGTTTATTTTTTCAAACAGTTCTTCATTGCTTACAAAACAATGCTTGAATTTCGCATCATTAAAGATGTAGATGTAATCACTTTCAGAAATATTGGGATAAAGAGGAACTACAATCGCCCCAATTTGCTGAATAGCAATGTCCATAATATTCCATTCACAACGATTGGAAGAAACAAGTCCAACATTTTCACCTGGTTCTACTCCCATACCTACCAATCCTTTAGAACAGGCGTTTACGCGAGCAATAAACTCTTGTGTTGAAATTTTTTCCCACTTTCCGGTTACTTTCGTAACGAACATGCCGTCTTGCGGAGTATTAGCCAATTGATAATAAGGAAGATCGAACAGTCTTGTTGGAGTCATATTTTCTTTGTGTTTTATAGCTCAACGAAAATAAGGAAAATAACGTCCATTTGCAACAGTTAGTAGTATTTCGAAATTTTTAATTGCCTTCGTCGAAATTATTTTTCACTGATTGTTAATTTTTACTTAACTTGCTTTCTGAAATAAATTATTTCGACCTGTAACTTTTAGCTTATAG
>DDBE01000163.1:0-4106 GCA_002332715.1 Flavobacteriales bacterium UBA2040 | reverse complement strand
CGAGATAGCGAAAATGCTCAAGATATTGTTCAAGATGTATTTGAAAAATTGTGGATCAATCGGAGTGCGGTTGAATTTAGAAAAGCAAAAAGCTGGATGTTTACAACCGCTTATCATGCAATTCTAAATTTTATCAAACGAAGAAAGAGAATGGATTACGATTCAGACAGATTACCTGAAAAGGGAGAAGTTGCAAACTTCAAATTTGTTTCGAACGAAGTGGTTGAAAGAGCAATAAGTATTTTGCCTCCACTTCAGAAGAGTATCATTCTTTTGAGAGATTTAGAAGGATACTCATACCAAGAAATTGGCGATATCCTTGAAATCAGTGACTCGCAAGTGAAAGTATATTTGTTCCGCGCACGAAATAAAATTAAAAAACAGTTAAAGGATTCGCGTAAGCTAGTATGAGTAATCCCTCTTTTGAAAATATAGACAACTGGCTCTTTGAGTACATGGAAGGAAATCTTTCTCCTACCCAAGTTGCTCAATTGGAAAAGTTTATGCTCAATAATCCTGATTTTGAGCCGGACATGGATGCCTGGCAATTGGCAAAAGCGGATGCGTCTCCCGTTGAATTTCCTGGAACAATTGGAAGAAAAAGAAAACCGGTTCCTTTTTGGTTGGTTTCAACTTTGGCCCTTACCACAGTTTTTGTTGCAGGTATGTTTTTTGGAACCTTCGTCAATCCAGCGGACACGAAAACGCTTCAAGCCGAATCTGCTGCACAAACACAAGAATATAAGATTGCTTTGTTGACATCAGACATTAACTTAAATACAATCGGGCAGAATGAAAAACTTTCTAGCGTTTTTAGCTCCATTGAAAAATCTTCAAGAAAATCTACTACTTCTATACTTAATTCCAGAAGATCGGAGAACATAGTTTCATTAAATGTTCCTGTTTCGAACAATTCAGTTGTTACCGAATCACAAAAATATAAGGTAAACACAGTTTCAGAAAGAATTTATCCTTCTGAGAACAGCAAGTCGATAGATGCTCCAATAACATTACCTGACAATTCGACTAGGATAGAGTCAATTGAAATAGCAAAGAGCGAAAAAGAGGTTTATTCTTTTGAGGAAATCGTACCCGAACTGGAAAATATCGTTATATCCCAAAATAAAGAAAGTAACGTAAATGAAAATGAAGGAGCACTTGTTAAAGAAAATGTCCCGGAAAATTCAGTTGAATCTAAAGATTTAGAAAGTAATTCGAATGAAAACGAAGACAAATTCAGCGCTGAATCTCATGACCGGACAGCTCAACAAATGACTCGAGGGGATAGAATTTCAAGTAATTATAATAAGTCATTTTCATCAAAAGTTAAATCATCAGTTCGAAAAATCATTCGAATGACGGATAACCCAATAGCATTGACGAATTCAAAAGACATATATTATCATGCACCAAACATGCAGACATTAAATGTAAATGCTGCAACTGTAGGAAATTTACTAAAACCACGTCTGCAATTAACTTCTAGAGCACAATGGACGGGGCATTCCAATCAACAATTGTTAAGTGAACTTTCTTACGATACCTACGTAAAAAGTATTCGCGGTGGAATTGGTGTACAAATGAGCCATGGTTATTACAACCTAGGATCCTACAATGTGGGGCAATTGGCCTTGACGTATTCTCCAAAATTCACAGTGAATAAAAATTTCTCAATCGAACCTGCCATCCGATTAAAAATGGGTGATAAAAGATTGAATGCACAAAATTTAGTGCCAGGTCAGGTAATTGAAATGGAAAGGAGAAACGAAAGAATATTTTATTCAGCTACACCTGAGAATCCAATAAAGGACCTTTGGTATAAAGATGTTGCGCTTGCTTTATCGAGTAATACGAAGTGGTTTTCAGCTGGTTTCCAAATGGATAACATAGGACGTCATTTCAATAATGTGTACAATTCCAATGAGTCAAATGAGCGTTCAGGAATACATTATACAGCAAGTTTAGGCACAGATTTTGTGTCTAGTTCAAAAATATTTTCATTTTCTCCGTACGTAATGTGCCAGAAAGTGGAAAATTTATCTGAAATTTGGGGCGGCTCAATATTCAGGTATAAAAAAATGACTATTGGAAGCGGTATTTCTTCGGCAGGAGATTATGCTGGATCAATAGGAGTTAAGACCAACCATTTTATGCTAACCTATAATGCAGATATGACGCTTTCTAATTTAATTGGAATACGTTTATTCTCGCAACAATTGACAATAAGAATATTGATGAACAATGGTCGCTACGGCCATACAATGCTAAAATAATAAAAATGAGAAAATTACTTTTTTCTGCCGTGTTTGTTTGCACATCGTTGACCGCGTCAGCACAAGACCTGGAATTCACTCAGTTTTACGCTAACCCCCTCTATTTAAATCCAGCTTTTGCGGGAACAAACGGATGTGCAAGATTTGCTGCAAATTATAGAAATCAATGGCCTGCTTTAAGCGGTAACTACGTCAGTTATGCGGCTGCATATGACCAATATTTTGATAATATTTCAGGTGGATTTGGTGTTATTCTAACCAATGATGTACAGGCAAAAACTTTGAATACAACAACTTTGGGTCTTGTTTATTCTTACCACTTGCGTTTGGGAAGAAAATGGACTGGACTTTTTGGAGCAAAAGCGGCATACACTCAGAAATTTCTGGATTGGGATAAATTGACGTTTGGTGATATGATTGACCATAGAAGAGGTTTTATCTATTCTACAAATGATGTGCCTCGTGGAGGTTCAAAAGGGTTTTTCGATGCTTCTGCAGGAGCGGTAGTCTATAACAAGAACTTTAATATCGGTTTTGCAGCGAATCACTTGAATCGTCCAAATGAATCATTAATTGTAGGTGAGTCTAAATTACCAATGCGATTTACAGCGCATGCTTCAGCAAATATTGCTTTAGGTGGTAGTTCAAAATACTCCAACGTTACGACGATCATGCCCAGTGTATTGTATTCATATCAACTAGGATTCGAACAATTGAATATTGGAGCTTACGTTAAATACAGTCAATTCACAGCAGGTGCTTACTTTAGAAATAAAGATGCGTTTATCTTGACTTTGGGTGTGCAAACAACTACTTTCCGCTTAGGATATAGTTATGATTTAACAGTTTCTAGATTGAACAACGGAATTTCAGCAGGGTCGCATGAGATTTCAATGCAGTACTTGGTGCAATGTCGTAAGAAGTCTAAGAAATTTAGAACGATATCTTGTCCGACTTTCTAGTCAAGACATATAACATATTTAAACACCCGTTTCTAATTATCGAAATGGGTGTTTTTCGTTTAAGGCTATGCTAATCTATTCGATAAACGATTTCACCCTTGATAACGGTTAGCATTGAGAAATTCTCTCTAAAGCTACCACCCGAATTTAATGGGTGTTCAAGCAAGATTAAATTCGCTTCCTTCCCTTTTTCTAATGTTCCTGAATACTTCTCTTGAAACGAAGCGATTGCTGCCCATATCGTCATTCCTCTTAAACAATCCATCAAGGAAAGCCCATCTTCCAATCTAAATCCTCCGCTCGGTTGATTATCCGTGTTTTTTCGTTGAGTAGCAGCAAAAATGGTCAAAAATGGATTCAAACGATCAAACGGAAAGTCTGTTCCTATAGTAATAATTCCGGTTTCTTTTAAAATGGACTGGTACGCATAAGCGCCTTTCATACGGTCTTTTCCCAATCGATTTTCGGCCCATCGCATATCACTAATCGCATGGGTGGGTTGAACAGATGGAAAAACGTTATACTTTCGGAATAATTCAAAATCTTTTGGGTCTACAACTTGTGCATGTTCAATCCTCCAGCGGTGATCTTGGTTCGCTGCAAATGCTTTTTCGTACAAGTTCAACAAAATAGCATTCGATGAATCACCAATAGCGTGGGTGTTCAATTGGTATCCATGCTTTAAACAAAAATCGGCGAGGTTGTTCATTTCTTCTGGCGTAGTCGTTTGGATTCCTAAATGATTGTGCGCATCAGCATATGGTTTCTTCAACAAAGCTCCTCGAGATCCTAGAGCTCCATCAGCAAACATTTTGAAGCTGGAAATGTAAAAATTTCCCCAATTTATTTTACCATTTTTTTAAACAAAGGC
>DDBE01000236.1 GCA_002332715.1 Flavobacteriales bacterium UBA2040 | reverse complement strand
GGTGTCGTCGGAATAAAGAAGGACGTATCTATCTGCCCACAATTCGGGTTATTCGAGGCTATATTGAGCTGATACGTGCCCGTTGGTAAATTACTTATTTGGCCAGTCGCATTCGTTCCTGCGATAGTTCCAGGTCCAGTCCAAGTGTAGTTATAACCAGCCGTAGATCCGGTTGCTGTTACTAAGGCCGAACCAAAAGTACCACGATAACATGTTCCGGTAATAAATAAATCATCCATGTCCACTACTGAATAATTGATACCAATATTTTGCGTCAAGATACAGCCATTTGACGTACCGATTTGCACTGTAAACGTATCACCAAGAGTTGGAGAGGGTACAGTAAGCGTATCGTTAGTTGCTCCTGGAATTGGAACCATACTATTTGGTCCAAACCATTGGTATGTTTGGAAACCAGGTTCTGCAACTACTTGCGCAAATTGATCTCCTTGACAGTAATTCACAACTGCATCAATGTTATCTAAACAACCAGCATCAACATAAGCATATCCAAAATGTCCTGAATAATCACAATCTGCAGATTCAAATTCGACTGTAATGTTTTGACCAATATATGGCGTCAAATCAACATTAATTCTTTCCCATTTTCTATAATAAATAGTCCCCGAGGCTGTATATGTTGGATCATTAGGTGCTTGAGAAGAAAGAATTTCATATTGACCACATGCACCACCAACAATATTTCCAACTGAGTCCATAAAACGAACTTTGAAGTAGGGTTGAACATTTGGCGGGTGACCTGATGGATTTTCAAAAACTACAGCAAACTGATAATAGAACGCTTTGTTGTTTGGTGTAACGTTAACAATGTAACGTAATCTTTCTTTCTCCGAACCGTTGTTTGAGTTCCCCAAACGTACACTTGCATTGCCACCAAAAGGTGCAATGAAGGGAATTTCAGCTAATCCCGTCCCAGGGTTAATTGCCAAAGGATCGTAACCTATAACTGGTCCCGTTCCACTGTTGTTGTTTCCAGGAGGTGTTGTTAAAATAGTTTGTCTTGAATTTGGATTACTATTTAAAGCATTCAAAACTGTAACAATGGTATTGTTCGTAAATGCATTGGCATACGAACCAATTCCACCTGTCCATTCTGGAGCGAAAACTAAGTTTTCAAATCCTGCATTTGGACAACCTGAATTTTTTGATGGTACGGTAACCGGACCTCCTTTGCCTTTTACTTGAGTGACTTCGAAATAACTTGGAAAATGTTTATTGATATACTCATTTTCCAAATATTTTAGAATTCCTTCTTTCTCATTAGCAGGAACAGTCATTGCTGCAAAATCAACTTCGAACTTCGCATAATCAAAATCCTTCAATAAGTCCTTACGAACTGCGCCATCATGATCATCGTTATGCTGGTGACCAGAGTGATCCATTGGAATTACCTCATACTCCACCTTGGTGATTTGAGCAAAACCTAATGAAATAAGCAGGGAAAATACTGATGTGAGTATTAATTTCATAGTTTTAATATTGTGTTAAAAAACAAAAATAAGTGTTTAGTATTAAAAAAGGTAGCTAAATATCTGAAATCTCACCCAAAGATATTATTTCACATGTTTGACGTAAGTGTTTAAGAAAAAGTTGCACCTTTTTTCGTTACATTTTATTTGGGACCGAAATTCCTAAAACCGAGCAGAAATTCTTGATAATTGCAGCTGTATTCTTAGCTAATACTAGTCTCATTTTCTGCAAGTTAACATCTCCTTCGTTAAATATTGAAACATTTTGATAAAAGTGGTTAAAATTCTTCACGAGTTCAAATAAATAATTGGCCACAATTGCAGGTGATAAATTGATTGCTGCTTCCTCCAAAACTTTCGGTGCCTCATTCATTTGTTTTATCAATTCTATTTCTTCGGGAAGTAAGGTTATTCCCGCTGCCAATTCTTCACCTCTTGCTTTGCTCAAAAGGGATTGAATACGCGCATGGGCGTATTGAATAAAAGGACCTGTATTACCGTTCAATTCTATGGACTCTTCCGGATTGAACATCATACGTTTCTTGGGATCTACTTTCAACAAATAATACTTCAATCCACCTAGACCAATTGTTTTGCAGAGCTCAGTCACCTCATCTTCTGACATTCCTTCAATATGTCCACGTTCCATTGTGGCTTCTTTGGCTTTATCAACTATTTCGTCAATCAAGTCATCGGCATCCACTACAGTACCTTCCCGCGATTTCATTTTTCCAGTTGGTAAATCGACCATACCATAGCTAAGATGTTGGCAATTTTTCGCCCACGAATAGCCCAATTTGGCCAAAACAAGGAACAATACCTGAAAATGGTAATCTTGCTCATTTCCAACGGTATAGATGATTCCATCCAGATTTGGATAATCACGGTAACGGTCATAAGCTGTCCCCATATCTTGGGTCATATAAACGGCTGTTCCGTCCGAACGAAGCACTAATTTTTCATCCAACCCATCCGCTGTCAAATCAATCCAAACCGAACCGTCGTCTTTCTTGAAAAAGATCCCCTTTTTCAATCCATCGATTACCAAATCTTTACCTATTATAAAAGTGTCGGATTCGTAATACAATTTATCGAAATCGACTCCCATTTTTTCATAGGTAACATCAAATCCTTTGTATACCCAGCTGTTCATGGTAGACCAGAACAAATATATTTGCGGATCTTTAGCTTCCCACTTCACCAACATTTCTTTGGCTTCAAGCAACAAAGTCGTTTGGTTTTTCGCCAAATCGAGGATTTTACCTTCTAAACCTTTAAGCGCTTTCTCGTCTTTTCCGTCCTTGGCTTTGAATAATCTTTCAAATTCAGATTTAACCTCATCAGAATATCCGTCAAAATCGCCATTTTCCCAACCTGAGATTATTTCTTTCGCTTCTTTGACGAAGTTTTTATCGAACTCAACGTAGTATTTTCCGACCAATTTATCTCCTTTGAGTCCGGTATTGGCAGGAGTTTCACGTTCACCTTTTTCATTTATCGGAGAAAATTTTTCCCAGGCCAACATACTTTTACAAATATGAATTCCTCTGTCGTTAATAATTTGGGTCTTGATAACGTCGTGTCCTTGAGCTTTTAAAATCTCAGCAACCGAATAACCCAGGAAATTGTTTCTAAGATGACCTAAATGCAATGGTTTGTTGGTGTTTGGTGAAGAATATTCCACCATCACTGTACTTTTGGAT
Organism: Flavobacteriales bacterium UBA2040; assembly: GCA_002332715.1. Taxonomy (GTDB): domain Bacteria; phylum Bacteroidota; class Bacteroidia; order Flavobacteriales_D; family Crocinitomicaceae; genus UBA2040. Next base: position 1,252 of record DDBE01000236.1, on the reverse strand, counting down.
TTCGGTTCTTGAAATCCAAATTTGGTATCCGCATTAATTTGCGATAATACACCTAGCCAGTATGATTGACTAGCGGAAATGTTTAAAAACCCACCAATAATTTCAGACGAACCAACTTCGGCTAAGTTTTGAATTTCATCGGCAATTTTTTGACCTATTTCTTTTGGCGAAACGCCCATGGCTTTCACAAACGGGAAAAGAACCAAAGTTAAATCGCCCTTCATGTCTTTACGCGTTTTTTGAAATTGAATCCAATCTTGGTCAATTTCTTTCCCGAAAAGTTCTTTTTGCTTGCTCAGCAGAAGGTCATTTATTAATTTTTCCATTCTATCTAGCTTTTCTTTATTTGTTGAACTGTCGACTTCATCAAATCGAACGTAATTTCTGCCATGGTGTTTTTGTCATCTAAGCAAGGATTCACCTCAACGAATTCCATACAGCACAATTTTTCTTGTTTGGCAAAAAAGTGTAACATTTCTCTTGCTTCATCAGGTGTTATACCGTTTTTTACAGGGGTTCCTGTACCGTATGAAGTAATATCAGGATCCATAGAGTCGACATCAAAGGAAATATAAAGGATATCCAGCTGATCAATCCACGTTTGAAGTTCTTTGGAAATAGTTTCCCATTTTCTTTCCCGTAATTCGGCAACGGTATAATTTTTAATGTTGTGTCGAGCCATCAAAGCCTCTTCTTGTTGTTCTGTATCACGAACAGCAATAAAAAACAAATCTTCCGAAGAAAATTTTGCTCCAACTCCACCTTTACTTTTCAGTTTTTCCCAAATAGCGCCTGCTTCTTCTCCAATATCATTCTTTTTGCATGCTTCATTGTCATCGTTGAGTGCAATTGCCAAAGGCATTCCGTGCATATTTCCAGAAGGTGTAGTAAAAGGGGTGTGTAAATCTCCATGTGCATCAATCCAAACTACGCCAAGCCTTTTATTTGGGTATTGCGTTTTAATTCCTGCGATAGTTGCGGCAGCCGAACCATGATCCGCTGATAATAAAAACGGGAATTTATTCTCATTGTACACTTGCGACATCCCAGTCATAACATGACCGAACACCTTTTCAAGTCCATCTATTCTTTTGGCCCATTGAAACTTAGTCGGTACATCTAAAAGTTGATTTTCATTCGGTAATTCCAATGGAATATTTTCAGAGAAAAAAGTATCATTCAAGTCTCTTGCAGCAGTAACAACGGCACTCGGCCCCAAGGATGCGCCTCGTGTTCCAGCCGTAATTTCAGA
>DDBE01000183.1:464-3777 GCA_002332715.1 Flavobacteriales bacterium UBA2040 | reverse complement strand
AAAAACGGAATAATTCCCGATTTTATTGGTGATAAAAGTGGTGATCCTGTATCGGTTGGTAAAGAGTTTCTAGCTTTTGTGGGAGAAAAAAACGTGTTTTTCCCAACGAGTAATCAATCTTTACATACTGTTGCAAATCAACTTCCTGAAAATCAAAAAACGGTTGCTTCCATTTACGAAACCAATACCGTTTCGAAAAAAATTGAAGAGGGCGATTTGTATATATTTTCTAGTCCGAGTAATGTGCGAAGCTTTCTTCTCGAAAATAAAATTCCTAAAAACGCCAAAGTTATCGCTTGGGGTAATGTAACGGCCCACTTCCTTTTTGATCACGATATTGAGGTAGAATATATACTAGAAACGTCTCAAAAAAAGGAGTTGCTCGGGTATTTGACTCAACAATTTTCAATAAAATAATCTAATTAAGTATTCCGCCTGTTGTAGAATTTTCTTTCATCATTAATTCGTATTTTTACCATTCAATAAAACAGATATATGGGTTGTGCTAGTTGTAGCAGTGGTGGAGGAACTCCCCGCGGATGTAAAAACAACGGTACCTGTAGCTCTGGCGGATGCAATAAATTAGAAGTGTATGATTGGCTGGCAAACATGAGTTTGCCAGTAGGCCAAACACCCTACGATATAGTAGAAATTCGATTCAAAAACAGTCGAAAAACATTCTACAGAAATGCGAGTAATTTAGGCCTAAGTGCGGGCGACGTAGTGGCAGTGGAAGCAAGTCCAGGTCACGACATAGGCGTTGTTTCAGCATTGGGCGAATTAGCCAGAATACAAGTAGCGAAAAAATCACCGAATCTCAAACCGATGGAGATTAAAAAAATCTATCGAATTGCGACGCAGGAGGATATGGATAAGTGGGTTGAGGCGCGTGGTCTTGAAAAAGACGTGATGTTTCAAGCTCGAACACTTGCTTTGAAATTGAACTTAGAAATGAAAATTTCTGATGTTGAATATCAAGGAGATTTATCAAAAGCAACGTTTTATTATACCGCTGAAGGACGTGTTGATTTTCGTCAACTCATCAAAGATATGGCGGATAACTTCAAGATTCGCATTGAAATGCGCCAAATTGGCTCTCGTCAAGAAGCAGCTCGATTAGGCGGAATTGGATCTTGTGGAAGAGAATTATGTTGTTCAACTTGGTTGACGGATTTCCGTTCAGTCTCTACCTCAGCAGCTCGTTATCAGCAATTATCATTGAATCCGCAGAAACTGGCCGGACAATGTGGAAAGTTGAAATGCTGTTTGAACTACGAGCTAGATATGTACGTTGAAGCCGTAAAGTCTTACCCAAAAGCGGATACGAAATTGTACACCTCCAAAGGTATGGCGTATCACATTAAAACGGACGTTTTCAAAAAGCAAATGTGGTTTGCATACGAGCGCAGCGCTGACATAGGTGGGCTTGTTGCTTTGCATCCTGATCGTGTTCGGGAAATTATTGCCATGAATAAGGCCGACAAAAAACCGGCTGACTTGAAAGAATTCATGACGGTTGTTGTTGAGAAAAAAGAACCTGATTATTCGAATGTTGTTGGTCAAGATGATTTGAACCGTTTCGACAATCTAAACAAGAAAAAGAAACGTCGTAAGAAAAACCCTTCAGGCAATAATAGAGGTCCTCGTCCAGAAAATAGCGAGCAATCTGCTTCGTCCAAAGGCAACAAAAATAGAGGTCCAAAAAAACCGAATCGCCCACGGGGGAATATGGAAGATGATAAAAACACACAACAAGCCAAAGCAAATCTAAATCAAAGGAAAGAAGGGGGAGCAAAACCAAAAAGCAATAAGCCAAGACGTCCGGACAATCGAAACAAAAACCCGCAAGAAAAGAAAAAAGATGACTAAGGTTTTATTCATATTAGCCCTAGGGTTTGCCTTTTCACGATGTGGAGATACACCGTATTATGACAAAACCTATTCTTTTGAAAAAAAAGAGTGGAACCAGCGTGTCATGCCATCCTTCACGGTGGATATTCAAGATACTTCGAAGGTATATGATTTTGTTATAACACTGAGAACCACAACTAGTTATAGTTACAACAATTTGTGGGTCTTTTTAAATTCTAAAACGCCATCTGGCCTTACGGCTCGTGAACCTTTTCAAATTCGAATTGCCAACGAAGACGGGAGTTGGTTCGGCACGAAATCAGGAACTGTCGTTGAGAATCCATTGGTTTTTCGATCACGAAAATTTCCAGAAAAAGGGAAGTTTACTTTCACTGTTGAACAGGGAATTACGGAAGAAACTATAGATGAAGTTTTAGATATCGGGTTACGACTTACCGAAAGAAAATAAGCTTAATTCTTTTTCTTGTCTTTCTTCTTTTTCGCTTTAGCGCTTTTATATTTTCGCGTGAAAGAGAAGGAAACCAAATGTTCGTATTTCTCACCGTGCAATGCCATTCCATACATGTATTTTAAAGAAACATTGTATGGCCCCAGCGTTTCAAATTCCGCTCCAGCAGAAAAACGCAGCTTATTCAAAAACACACCATCAATGGCATCACGATCAAAAAAGAATTCCGTTGAAATTTCAGGTGAAATAATACTGTTATTAATGTCGTAAAGTATAGACGGTTTAATTCTGAACCCAGGAGCCAAATCTGAGAAGCTAGACTCTGGTGTCCGCACTCTGGAAAGAGTAGTTTGGTATCTTACTCTCAATCCAAAATCAAATCGATTCCAGGTTGTTCCTACATTCGCATTGAAATTTACTCGGTGCGACAGTTTATAATTCCCGAACTTGTTTCTATCCAAAACAAAACGATAATCAACTGATGGTTTGAACCATTTCTTAACTTCGAACTTGGCCGTCAATTCAGTAAAAAAAGTATTCACGACAATCGGCTCCATTCTTAAATTTAGCTCTCCAGATAAATCAAATTTTTTGTTGACACTGTATTTTGCTCCACCAGAAAGCCAAGCTTCATGGTCGACTTGGCTCATTCCAAGAAATGGAAAGCACGACAACCAAACTAAAACTATTTTAAAGGGGCTCATTAGTCGTTTACTTCGATAGTGCCAATATTTACTTCTTCTTTCGCTTTCGAAATTGAAGTTTCTATGATTTTCACATTATCACCAGAAGCGCACGTATTACAATCTTCATAGGTGTATATCGTATAATCGCCTTTTTCTAAATAACGAAAAGTAAAAGTGCCGTCATAGCTTGTCTCGGTTTTGTCATCGTGGACGGCACCAGCACCATATATAATATATACATCATGATTTGTCGCTTCAAAAGTGGCAATAGTAACTCCTGCGCTATTTTTTTTATTCGCAATTATTT
>DDBE01000183.1:0-254 GCA_002332715.1 Flavobacteriales bacterium UBA2040 | reverse complement strand
CATATATAATAAATACATCATGATCTGTTGCTGGATAAGTGGCAATTGTAACTCCTGCGCTATTCTTTTTATTCGCAATTATTTTTCCAGAAATGGATGATGACCCCCCCTCACCTTCTACTTTTTTACAAGAAGTAATGACGAATGTGTTAAACAAAAAAAAGGCTGAAAAAAATAATATTCTGTACATATGGATCGGTTATTAATACACTCAAATGTACAAATATTTTAGAATTAAGCCTCCCCTTAAAAAA
>DDBE01000013.1:4794-5236 GCA_002332715.1 Flavobacteriales bacterium UBA2040 | reverse complement strand
GTCAATTATGCTCTCTTGCCCAAAGTGTTCCGGAACACTAAAATTCTTTCTATTTCCTTGGTGCTCAATTGGATAATTGGTCCCATCTTGATGTTCGTTTTGGCCATCACCTTCTTGCGCGAATACCCAGAATACATGGTCGGCCTGATTCTCATCGGTTTGGCCCGTTGTATCGCCATGGTGTTGGTTTGGAACGATTTAGCCGAAGGAAGCAGCGAGTATGGCGCTGGATTGGTCGCCTTGAACAGTATTTTTCAAGTCTTCGCCTATAGTTTTTACGCTTGGCTTTTCATCACGGTTCTTCCCCCGTATTTCGGATTCGAAGGTGCCATTATCGATATTTCCATCGCCACAATCGCAGAAAGCGTCGCGATTTATTTGGGACTCCCTTTTTTACTGGGTATCCTGAGTCGACTGATATTGGTAAAACTGAAAGGTGAAG
>DDBE01000013.1:1342-4694 GCA_002332715.1 Flavobacteriales bacterium UBA2040 | reverse complement strand
ATTTACGCTTGGCTTTTCATCACCGTGCTACCGCCATATTTTGGATTCGAAGGAGCCATTGTCGATATTTCCATAGCAACCATAGCGGAGAGTGTCGCCATTTATTTAGGACTTCCTTTCCTTATGGGGATTTTGAGTCGATTAATTTTGGTAAAACTCAAAGGCGAAGAGTGGTACATGCAGAAATTCATTCCAACTATTTCGCCTTTAACCTTGATCGCTCTTTTGTTCACCATCGTCGTGATGTTCTCACTAAAAGGTGAATTAATCGTTCAAATTCCATTAGACGTATTGATCATCGCCGTGCCTTTGCTCATCTATTTTGCCCTGATGTTCATCATCGGATTTTTCGTGACCAAAGCAACAGGAGCCGAGTACGACAAAACCGCTTCCGTAGCGTTCACTGCAGCGGGAAACAACTTCGAATTAGCGATTGCCGTTGCGATTGCTGTTTTCGGACTCAATTCAGGACAAGCTTTTGCTGGTGTTATTGGACCTTTGGTTGAAGTGCCTGCTTTGATATTGTTGGTGCGCGTTTCATTCTGGCTGAAGAAGAAATATTATTCATAACCGGATTAGAATTCCTGCAGAACTTATTAACCCATTAACTAAGAATTACTTATCTTAGTCTAATTACTATGGACAATTAAAAGATAAGCTTATGAAGACTTTGTAAATTCAATTTACCCTCTTTCTTATCCCTTTTTCAGGAGCTAGTAAAATAGAGCGCCAGAACTAAAAATTAAAAAAGAACTAAAAATTGCGCTTTAACTTTCTTCGCAAGCCTTTACTTTTGGGTTCTTTTTTGTCAAGAAAAAAGAAAATACAAATTTAATCTTGCTCAAATCTAAAATCCAAGCGCTCTAATCCTAAAGTCCTAAGTTCAAAAAAACAAACTAAAAAATCGCATCCAAATACCCCCTCAAATCCCCAACAAATATCTTATCAATCTCATCCTCCCCATCAATCTTCTCCACAACAACAATACTAGAAACCAAAACTATCCTCAACTCTTCCCCAAGCTCCCGAACTACAAACTGTTCCGCAGCCGTTTCTAGCGTTTCCGCATCCAAATGAGCCATATTCCGCGCCTCAATCACCAATTCCACACTTCCATCATCCTCCAAATAAACCAAACAACACCATGCACTCGCATCTATAAGCTGCTCCTCCATAAAATCATCATACACCGTAAACTGTCGATTCCAATCCTTTGCCGGCTTCCCCGCATAAAACAACCAATCCAAATGTTCCGGCGCCTGTTCCATAATCGCGCGACTCAGCGCATGCATCTCTGAATTCCCGTTGGGCGAAATCAGCAGAAACCAATTGTCCTCCTCATCCAATCCCAGATCCCACGAAAACACCCCGAGACACAAAATCTGATCGTTCAATTGCTCCACCACCTTCTCCCGCTGCCGACTATCCTCGTTCACAATACAAGATTGAATAACAGACACATTCTTCACGAACCATTGCCAGAAACCTATGATTTTATCTTCTTCCATTTACTTTGTTTTAGGGCGGTTGGCTGTTGGCGAAAAGCCAACCGCCAAAACAAAGTTAAAAGGAATTCTCCAAATCTTAAATCAAAAATCCCCACCAAAATCGTAACTTCGCACCATCAAAAAAAACAATGCAAAAACCGTCACCCGAAGCCAAAGCGCTCTCTCTTTTCTTAATGGCTCATAAAAAGACCAAGCCGCTCTACAAAGAGAAAGCCAAACGAATCAACAAGCAATGGGATCTCTTGCAAGCCAATGAACTAGACCAAAAAGACTACGATGAAGAAGTGCAAAATATGTTGACCTCTTTCGGTGGGTATGCCGAAGTGCTCCAGAAAACCGTTCGTTTCTACATTCAAAAAGCTGGTGAGTGGACCTTAAAAGGCGATGACCAATATTGCGCCGATGCGCAGAAAGTTGCCGATAAAATCTTGAACAAAACCAAATAGAAATGATCCAACACCACTGCACCGAAGCCCTCGTTCACCTCTCCATCGATAAAAAAGATTTCGCCCACCGCATTCCCGTGCAAAAAATTGGAAAAGCCATACAGTGGAACATAGGACCAAAAGGTCCCGACGGCATCATAATCCGCAATGTGTCCCGATGGACGCTCCGCCTGTTCACCCAACAATTTACCGACGAAAGCTACCTCGACGAATTCAAAGCCATTGTACACGAATATGCTCCAAAAAACAACATCGATTGGAAAGCGACGACGCTGGCGGTGCAAATACAGAACGAATACACTTCCCGCATGGAGCAACAACTTTGGGCCCAGGAGAAAATGAGCGAGGGGGAGATTGTGTCGTTTTTGGAGGCGAAGTATGGGTTGGATTAGGGTAGCTTTTTGAAAACGAATTTGTTAGCAGAATAGGGTGAAGTTAGAGCTGGGATGGGTTGCTTTTTATTTTGGACCGAAGGACCCGCGAACTGAGGATCTGGAGATTCAGGGTTTATAACTTCATTTCGTAGAAATAATTAAATTACTTTAAATCCCTCAATCCTGAATGCCTCTCTAACTTAAAATAAAATATACATAGAGCTAGTTTTAATATTTCAAATAGTTTATTTTTGTATGATTTGGATCAATTATTATGAAAAGGAATTATTTCTTAGGCTTATTGATGGTATTGTTTTTTGCTTCATCGCAATCTTTTGCGCAGCAATTACCCATGGATTTTTCAACTTCGACTTCAACGTTCACTGGATTTTCAGGATCTGGATTTTCTTTCAATGTTGACCCAGACAATACCTCAAATCATGTTGGACAGTTTTATAACGATGGATCATGGCCATGGCAAGGTTTTACGGTTAGTTTGCAAAGTTCAATAGATTTAGATTTTCAGAATACGATTTCTTTGAACTTCTATTCGTTTGATCCAAACGCGCATAATATTGTGATTAAGCTAGAGAACGGCGCAAATCCTGATGTTGAGGTAATTCAGAATATTTCAGGTTTGGCCGGTTGGACCAATAATGTAGTATTTGATTTTGCGAACGCGACCTATACATCAAATGGATCACCAGTGAGCGCAACCGGTGTATATGATAAATTGACCATTTTTATTGATGGTGGTTTTTCCACAGCGGGAACATATTTATTAGACGATATCGATGATGGTTCTACGATTGTGAATCCAAATGTATTGGATGTGGTTTATACGAACTTGGTTTGGGAAGATGATTTTGATTCACCAGGTGCGGTGAATTCGTTGAATTGGCATCATCAAACACAAGTGATTATTCCAGGTGTGGGTTGGGCAAATAGCGAAGAACAGCATTACACAGATCGCATAGATAATTCATTTGTAGATAATTCTGGCTTTCTGAATATTGTTGCGAAA
>DDBE01000013.1:0-995 GCA_002332715.1 Flavobacteriales bacterium UBA2040 | reverse complement strand
AAGTTTGCCTTCACCTACGGAAGAATAGATATTCGCGCAAAAATTCCAGTTGAACCAGGGACATGGCCGGCGATATGGACTTTAGGTAAAAATATCAATGAAAATGGTGGTTTTTGGGCCTCAACTTATGGTGCAACAAGTTGGCCAAATTGCGGTGAGATTGACATGATGGAGCATGGGATTTTCCAAAATCAAAATATCAATTATATCGGTAGTGCATTGCACACGTCATGCTGTCATGCCGGAAACCCAAATCATGGTGGTGTTCTCACGACAGACTTAGCCAATGACTTTCATGTATACTCAATGAACTGGTCGGCCAACCAAATTACTTTCTTGATTGATGGAGTTGGATATTATACATACAATCCAACGGTTAAAAACTTAAGCACGTGGCCTTTCTTTGAAGATCAATTCATTTTGTTGAATGTGGCCATGGGTGGAATTGCTGGTGCAGTAGATCCCAATTTTACAGAGAGCGTAATGGTTGTAGATTATGTGAAAGTATACCAAGCGGATGGAGTAAGTCTAGATGAAATAACATATTTAAGCAACTCAGTGAAAATGTACCCGAATCCAGCAAACAATTTGATTTTCATTTCTTCGGACGTGGCGCCAAGTAATTTATCGGTGTATAATGTGTTTGGGAAACTGATACTCGAACAAGAAAGTAACACGGAATGCATAGATGTGAGTAGTTTGAAATCTGGAGTTTATTTTGTTGACCTTTATTTTGGAGAAGAGAAGGTGGGGAAGAGAGTAGTTGTTAAGTAATTAATTCAAGTACTTCTTCAATATTTGATAAACTTCCTTTAATTCATTGAANNTGCTGGTGCAGTAGATCCCAATTTCACAGAGAGCGCAATGGTTGTCGATTATGTGAAAGTATATCAAGCGGATGGAGTAAATCTTGATGAAATAACAGATTTAAGCAGTTCAGTGAAAGTGTTCCCGAATCCAGCAAACGATGTGATCTTTATTACTTCGGACGTGGA
>DDBE01000082.1 GCA_002332715.1 Flavobacteriales bacterium UBA2040 | reverse complement strand
GCCTACATATACCACTGGAGCCTACGAGTTTAAATGTAAAATCTTCGTACCGCAAAGTAAAGGAGGTTATTTTAATCTTGGCGGAAACTAGGTGACAGGTGGCGCAGGATATCAATATGGCGCAGATTTCTTTTTCAATGCCGATGGTTCTGGTTTCACTGATGCACCAGGAACATTGACCTTCACACACAATATTGCCGCTTGGAATACAGTTCGGGTAATAGTGAATCTTACGTCAGGGACCAAAGAGCTTTTCATTAATGGAACTTCAATTGGTACTGCGCCTTGGGGAGCTGCAGCAGGTTTTGGAGTTGCTGATATTTTTGGAGTTGGATATTCTGATGGAACCGCTGCAACTGAAGTGGGTTCTGAATTCTTTATGGATGATGTTGAATTGATTCAATTATCAGTTGTCGGTTTGGAGGAGAACACATTGGATGCGGAAGTGTCGATGTACCCAAGTCCAAACAACGGCCAATTCAAACTGGATTTCAAGAATGCACAATCTGATAATTATACTGTAAAAATAACAGATGTATCAGGTCTTGAAGTTGAGAGTAGCAACATCAATGTAAATGAGTCTGCATCAATGCAATTCAACTTGAATGTAGCTGCTGGTTTCTATTTTGTGACAATTACAAACGGAACAACTAGTTTGACACAAAAAAATAGTGTTAAATAGTTGATTCTAAATATGATTAATTAGAGAGGAGATGAAAATCTCCTCTTTTTTTTGAATAGAACAATTCATTGTTCTAAGTTTAACTATCTTGTACATTCGCTTATAATAAATATACAATCTATAATGAAACGACCACTAGTTCACCCCAAAAGTGACGAAAATGATAAGGACTTGAATGACTTGGTGTTATTCTATAATGAAACCCTCGGGTTCTGTCCGAACAGCGTAAAAACAATGCATCATCGTCCGCGAATTGCGTATGCTTTTATCGAAATGAACAAAGCCGTGATGGAGAATCATGGTCGAGTTACAAGTGGTTTAAAACGATTGATTGGTTACATTAGTAGTCATGCTGCTGGTTGTCGATATTGTCAAGCACATACTATTCGCGCTGCCGAACGTTACGAAGCAGATCGTGCACAGATTGAGAACATTTGGTCATACCGAACCCATGATGCCTTTTCCGAAGCAGAACGAGCAGCCTTAGATTTTTCTTTGGCGGCATCACAAATTCCAAATGGTGTGGATGATGCGATAGCAGAAAGAATGCGAGAACATTGGAATGAAGGAGAAATCGTTGAAATACTTGGTGTTGTTGCCTTATTCGGTTATCTCAATCGTTGGAACGATTCTATGGGAACACAATTGGAGGTACCTGCCGCGGAAAGTGGTGAGCAATTATTGACTTCAGATGGTTGGACAGTCGGAAAACACAAGTACTAATTAATAATTGTCAATGATAAATTAGGATTACCAATGCTTTTGGTCTAATATCGAATATCCATTATTCGGCATAGGTCAACCCCAGTTTCCCTGTCATCTTATAAATCTCCAAATAGGTATCAATTCGATTGTACAGGTTTTCGTAGTGTTGCAAAAGTGTCGACTCATAACTGTTTTGAAAAACGATGAGGTCGATGGAATTAATACTACCCAAATCGAATCTTTTTTGCGCCAAAGCAAATGCCTCGGTTGCGTAGGTCAAATTCTCGCGGGAAACATTAACCAATTGAGATCGAAGCGCATATAAATTCAACAAATTCTGAAGAGAAGCACTTAAAGTGTTCTTCATTTTATCAATATTCAACGAGGTAATATCTTTTTGAATTCGAGCTACTTCAACCGCTCTTTTCGATTTCCAATTGTTGTAAAGATTATATCGTAAAGTGAAATTTCCTGTATAAACGAGTGTTTGCGTGCTCAAACTGCTGGGTTGATTTGGATTGCCACCGCTCAACTGCTGAAATCGGCCATAGTTGGGGGAAGCGGCCAATTGTAAATTCAAAGTCGGATACAGAAAGCTCTTTTGAAATTCAATTGCCGTTTCAGAAAGTTCGAGACTCAAATATTGATTTTTCAAGTTCTCGTTGTTCTCCATTACCTCCGACAAAGCCTTGGATTCATCGATGAGGTTTAAATCTAAATCTAAATTATCCGTTAGTTCAGGCAAGGTGTTTAAGGTTGTGTCTTCACTATTGTTCATGAGTAAAACCAGATTTCTTACCGAGTTTTCATAATTCAGTTTCTGAAGAATATAGTTTGTGCTATCCGTCAAATGTTGATTTTTCAATTGAAGTAATTCCAAAGAATTTGTTGTGCTATACTTGTTTTTTATTTCAGCATATTGCAATCGTTTAGATGAAAACTCAAGTACATTTTCAAACAAGTTCTGCCGCTCCTTCTGAAGCAATGCAGAATAATAGGTTTTCAGTACATCTTGAGTCAGAGCTTCAACGACAACTGCCGTATTTCCTTTCGATTGTGCTTCGAGTTGTTCCAATCTTTGTTTACTCATTTTCACCTGCCAACCGCTAAACAAATTCATATTGGCCACCAAACTAGGATTGAATCCTTGGTTAAGAATAACTCCCGGTGTGAAGGTAAATGGGTTATTCGTGTTATCTTGGATGGCGTTGTTTTGTCCAATCTGTAAAGTGACGGTAGGAAAAAGTCCAGACTCGCTCCATGAATTGTTCATCTCGGCTATCTCTTCTTGCTTTTCGCTAATGAGAATGTCGTAGTTGTTTTTCAAAGCTTCAAATACGGCTTGTTGAGCCGTAAGCTGTCCAAACGAACTTGCCGAAAACAAAACACAGAAAAAAGAACTTGCGACTATTTTTTTAATGAATTTCATTCTTTTTTCTTTGAAATTTAATAACTGGTTCTACATCCAAACGCGTAACTTTTTCGCCCGTCCAAATTCTTGTTCTGGTTTTCCCAAATCTATTCCAGAACATAATCGCCGAAGGATAGAAAAACAAAATAAATATGGTTCCAAACAAGACACCGAAGGCAATAGACGAAGCCATTGGAATTAAAAATTGAGCTTGCATACTGGTTTCGGCTATCATGGGTAAAAGACCAGCGACTGTTGTCACAGACGTTAAAAGTATAGGTCTGAAACGAGAACTAGCTGCCTCGAGGGCTGCCTTCCGCACAGTATAACCTTCGAGTAAAAGGGCATTGTAACGATCTAAAAAGACGATCGCATCGTTGACCAAAACTCCCGTTAAGGCAATCATACCAAACACGGAAAGAATGGATACCGGAATTCCAATTAATCCATGACCGAGCATAGCACCTGCAATTCCAGCTGGAATTACGAGCATGATCAAAAACGACTGTCGAACATTGTTGAAATGCAGAGAAATAACGATAAACATTATAACCAAGGCAACAATCGCTACATACATCATGGAACTACCTGTTTTCTGACTTCGTTCAAATTGACCTAAAGACACGGTTTGAATTTGAGGGAATACTTGGGTTACTTTTTTAACCGTTTTTTCTCGAATATCGGCATTGATTTCGGCCACCTTATCCGGGTCGATGCATTCTGCATCCACCTTGATAATACGCTGACCATTGCGACGTTTCAAACTTTCAGGCGCTCTACCCAAATCAAAATCACACAATTCTTTCAATGGAATGACCAGTCCTTGAGCCGAACGGATGCGCATGTTTTCCAAATCAGAAAGACTATTTCGATCTTCTTTCGGGAATCGAACCCATACTTTTACTTCATCTGTTCCAATAATTACACGTTGAGCTTCCGATCCGAAAAACCCTTGACGAATTTGAGTTAAAACTTCATTTTTGGTAATTCCATAAATCTCAGCTTGAGGGCGCATATTCAAATACACTTCAAAACGACCTGGTGGCATATTGTCTTTCACGTTAAAAACACCCGGAATTGCTTTCAATTCATTTTTAAACAATTCCTTCGCTTCGAGCAAAGCTTTTTCATCCGATGAGGTCAACCCCATTTCGATTTCTTTCCCGAAACGATTGAACCCTCCAACGTTGATGTTTTGCGCTAATTTTCCTTCCTCGGTGGCATTTATTCTTCGGTTCACCCGAGCCATTAATGTATCGGCACGTGTACTGGAGCCTTCATTGTCTAAGAACACCATCAACGATCCAGTGTGGTTCCCGACTTGTCCCAAATTGGAAGTAAAACCTATGTTAGAAGTAGAATATCGAACAAGAGAGTCGCCTTTTTCCTTGATAATTCTTTCGTTTTCTTCTTTGAGTATCTGGCTGGCAACTTCAATGAATTTTTCAGTTTTCTCAATATTATCACCCGGTTTGTACGCTGCTTCAACATTGAAAAAATCTGGAGGAATATCTGGGAAAAAGGTGAACCCAATTGTTTTGGTTACCATCATGCCAATTGTAATAAAGGTGATCAACAATGGAACGAAAAAAGTCAGATTGTACATTTTGAAATTCTTTCCTACGAAAGTTTCTACGGCTGTTTTGAAAAAATTATCACGAACATACTTTATGCCTTTGTCTGCATTTCCACGGACTATTTTTTCTAATGGAGAATTAGAAAACCCTTGCATAAATAAATAGCCACCCACAGCAAATAGACCGAACGGAAATAATAACGTCAAAAAGCTTAAATCAACCAAAGAAATTAAGTAGCTGCCTAACCAAATAACGAATATGGCAACGGCGAATAAAATCAATCCTGTTCTGACGGAATATTTGGGTTCTTTTGGCTCGGAGAGAATGGTTTTGTGTCCTAGATGGGCGGGTAAAATGATAAACGCTTCAATCAAACTAAAGGCCAAACAAGCCAAAACAACGAAGGCCATTTCGCGCATTATTTCCAATCCTTCGACATATAAAAGAACAGAAAAAGCAACCATTGTGGTCAAAATAGAGGAGAATACAGAAGGCAAAACTTCCATCGTTCCATCGAGTGCAGCTTGTTTTGCTGTTTTCCCTCTTTCAAAGTGAGAATAAATATTTTCGGCAATTACAATTCCATCATCGACTAGAATCCCGACAACCAAGATCATTCCAAAAAGAGAAATCATATTTATGGACATGCCATAAATGGAACCAATGATGAACATGCCTAAAAAGGAAAAAGGAATTCCAAAGGCTACCCAAGCTGATAGTTTAATATTTAAAAAGAGGCCGAGAAAAATCAAAACCAAAATCAACCCCATCAATCCATTTCCTGTGAGTAAATCGATACGCTGGTTAAGCATTTCATTGAATTCGAACAAAATAACGAACTCATGATTCGGGTTTTCTTTGTTGAATTTCTCTTTGTATTTGTGTAGTTCACTAGTTATTTTTGAAATATCTTGAAGCGGTGTTTTTTCAATTTGAAACGAGACCGAAGGTTTTCCATTGTATTCGGACTGCTGTGAATTTTCACTATAACCGATTTGAACATCAGCGATGTCGCCAACCACAATTTTTTCACCCGTAGGTGTCGTTCGAATAATAATTTCGTCGATTTCCTCCACTGTCGTACCTCGATTATTCGAACGAATACTCATTTCTTGAACTCCACCTCGAATTAGTCCAGCCGTTAAATCCAAGTTCTTGGAAGCGATGGCCGTGCTAACTTCCTGAATCGACATTCCATACCGCAAAAGATCATTCTCTCTTACATTGACGGCAATTTCTTTCTCAGGAAAACCATTTTTCCGAATTTCTGTAATTTCTTTTGTATTGAGAAGGTCGCGTTCGACTTTCGAGGCTAAATCTGTTAATTCGTTTGCACGTGCATTCTCATTCTTTGCAGCAATTCCAATAAATGCAGCGGTGCTTCCCATTCCGCCTGATTTTATTCGTGTGATAATGGGACGTTCAGATCCTTGCGGAAAACTACTTATGGAATTGACAGTGTTTTCTACTTCTGACAACAATTCTTCAATGTCGGTGTCTTGAAATGCTTTAATTGAAACGTTGGCGGTGTTTTCCGCTGAAGTTGAATTTATTTCGTCTATACCATCGAGGCCTTTTACAGCTTGCTCAATTTTTATGGTAACTCCTTCTTCCATTTCCGATGGAGACGCACCGGAATAGAATACATTAATGTTGATCGTTTTCGGGTCCAATTCAGGAAAAAAGGACTTTCTCATAAACACAATTGAGAAGATTCCAAAAATGAGAACCAACACAATAAATGCGTTTCCCCAAATGGGATGAACAAGAAAGAAATTGATGAATTTCCGCATATCTATCGAATTATTCCTTTAAATGTTTTCCCTTTTTTGTCGACTTCTATCTTGTCAAGAATCACATTTTGGCCATCCTTTAATCCTGAGATGCAGACCGAATCAGGTTTCGTTCCGACGATCGTAATGCTCTGTGAAAGGACTTTCCTGTTTTCAAGGATATTTACCTTATTGTCTATTACTGCCAATCTCGGCACAGTAATACTTTTTGAAATACTTTTTTGATTGATGGCAGCATTCAAAAATAATCCATTGTAGATTTTGTACCCAGAAACTGGGCGAATGTTGTAATACACATCAATCGATTGAGTTTGCTGATTGATTACATCTGAGATACGGTTTATCGTCCCCGTCCCAACCATCAATCCATCGGAATTATTGAAAACGACACTTCCTGTTTTTTGATAATTGGCAATGTTTTCAATCGAAATCGGAACTTTAATTTCAAAATCATTTGTTTTGGCAATCCGTGCCAATCTATTACCTGGATTCGCTATTGCTCCTGGTTCGGCATACGTTTCTAAAACAGTTCCAGAAAATGGTGCCACGTAAATATATTTTTCCATTCTCGCTTCCTGACTTCGGATGGTATAATATTCTGCGAGAACTCCTCGGGAAGTAATGAACATTTTTTCCTTCGTAGAATTTATTGAAGGCAAATTGGGAAGCATTTTCGATGCTTGAATAGACTCATTGAACTTTAACCATTTGGTCAATTCCGAAGGAAAATCAAGTTCAATATCTGGCATAGCCGAAACAACTAAATTAGATAATTGGGTTTTTCTAGCGCTAAGGGAATAGAACGCTTCATCATTATTTACTTTGTAAAGTATCTGTCCTTTGCTAAAATTAACACCTGGTTTCATTAGGATTTGACCCTTTTCCAATTTCCCTTGAACCTCAACAGCCACATCAATTTCAGACATTGGAGTTACTTGTCCATATGAGATAATCTGTAATTCTTTTTCTTCGTTTTTAACTATCCGAATCGGAACATAAACAGCAGTAGCTTCTTCTTTTTTCGCCTTTTCCGCAGGTTTCTTCTTAGCTGCAATTACGAAGAATATAATTGCAAAAATGACTAAAAGAGAGCCAAGAATGATAATTTGATTACGTTTCATTGAGGTTTTTTTCGAGCCACAAAAGTAAACATTGACGGGGAGAATTAAACGTTAAAAAAAACGAAAATAACAAAGCGAAGATTAATGAAGATGGCGGGACTCTCTATTCAAGAGGGGGCGTCTGAGGGCCCATTAAAAGTTATTTTATTAGTTGATAACTTCTTTGAAGGAATAGAATAAGCTCAGGCTTTATTCGGTTATGTTAATATCCATGATTTTTTATGTTGAAAACTACGTTGATAAAGAGAATGCTATCTGAGGGAAACGACTCCCATCATGTAGTATCTTTGTTTGACGCTCAATTTTCGATATGCTAAACACCATACTAAAACGACGAATCAACCAAGATCAACTCTCTAACTTGTTTGTAAACATGTTGTTGGATTCAGTTGACAATAGCTATGACGAAATAGTGAATTTGATCAAAGACGATCTAGCTTTCACATCCCAGCCCAAGATTGACAACTTCGAAATGGATCATTTAATTTTGATTGTTTTTGGCGCCAATATGACACTAGCTGAAAATGTACTAGATGTTGACCCGGCTGCTGAATTACAAAAATTGGTCATTAAAAAATTGGCGACCATCTTTGATAAGACACCCGCCGAGTTCGCTCCTATTTTGTGTGAATACCAGAAATTTGTCAATCACGTTAATTTTCCATCGAAGAATGTCGTGTACGGTATGTCCAAAGCGATATTTTCGAAATATGAATTGGCTCAATACCAAGACGAATACTTCAGAGATCTAAAAGCGCCGAATCCAATGTTTTTGCAACGTTTCAATGAAATTACGGAGCTTTTCCTTTGGGATTGGGACGCGTTTTTCAAAAAATACAGACTCTAAAAAAATCAGAAGTGTCAAAATCTTCAAACGTATTCACACTTCTTCCTTCTCATTTCTGACTTCTTATTTCTTGTTTCGATTTTCTTCCCTTCTATTTCACTACTTTTGCGGAATGAAGACCAAAACGTTAAAGAAAAATAAGGTCAATGTTGTCACTTTGGGCTGTTCGAAAAATATTTTTGATTCAGAAGTCATGATGGCACAATTGCATGCGAACAATTTCGAAGTTGAACATGAATCGACTAGCGATGACTCCGAAATAGTGATTATAAATACATGTGGTTTTATCGATAATGCGAAAGAAGAATCGATCAATACCATTGTTCAATATGCCAATGCAAAAGCTGCTGGCTTTGTGGACAAGGTTTATGTGACGGGTTGTTTATCACAACGATATAAGGACGATTTGGAAAAGGAAATCCCTGAAGTGGATGCCTATTTTGGAACTCGTGAACTTCCACGTTTATTAAAAACATTGAAGGCTGATTATAAACATGAATTGGTTGGTGAGCGATTGTTGACTACACCAAATCACTTTGCATACTTCAAAATTGCTGAAGGTTGCGATCGTCCGTGTTCCTTTTGTGCAATACCTTTAATGCGAGGAAAACACGTTTCTACTCCGATAGAAGATTTGGTGACGCAAGCGAAAAGTTTGGCTACAAAAGGCGTGAAAGAACTGATGTTGATTGCTCAAGATTTAACGTATTACGGTTTAGATATTTACAAGAAAAGAGCATTAGCGGATTTACTAGAAGCATTGTCTGACGTAGAAGGAATCGAATGGATAAAATTGCATTACGCATTCCCGTCTGGCTTCCCAATGGATGTTTTGAAGGTGATGAAGCGTAAACCGAATATTTGTAATTATTTGGACATGCCACTTCAACATGGATCAACGAGTATGTTGAAAGCCATGCGAAGAGGAATTACGAGAGAAAAAACCGAAGAATTGGTCAATGATATCAGAGCGGCAGTTCCCGGAATTGCTATGCGAACGACGTTGATTGCAGGTTACCCAGGTGAAACAGAGGAAGATTTTCAAGAAATGTATGAATTCGTAGAAAAGATGAGCTTCGAGCGTTTAGGGATTTTTACCTATTCGCATGAAGAGAACACACATGCTTACGATTTCGAGGATGATGTCCCTGAAAAAACCAAGAAAGAAAGAGCCGATAAAATAATGGAGCTTCAGTCTGACATAAGCTATTCTTTGAATCAAGAAAAAATCGGTAAAACGTTCAAAGTACTTTTCGATAGAGCAGAAGGTGATTATTTCATTGGACGAACAGAATTTGATTCACCAGAAGTCGACAACGAAGTTCTAGTGAAAAAAGAAGGCGATACTTTCCTTCGTTTAGGTGATTTCGCAATGGTTGAAATTACATCAGCCGACCATTACGATTTGTATGGTATTGTAGTTGATTGATCGTTGAAAATGATAAAACTTCATTCCCTTTTTTTAGTTCTGGTATTGTTGGCGTGTTCCAGCAATCCATAACAAGATGCTACTAACAAGGCAAAGGGATTAGATGATGAAAACAACTCTGAACTTGCTAAAAATAAGGAGTTGTACAACATATTTTTTGAAAAACACAGCCTGCCTTTTTAAATTGGGTTCAATAAAATCGACACTTCACAAATTGCTGCTTTGACGGCTAAGGACTTCGAGTTTTATCACGATGAACAAGGAATTACTGAAACGAAACAAGATTTTATAGAAAGCACTGCTAGTATTGAAGATTTACAGTTTAAAACTTGGCGAATCTTGAAAAAAGAATCAATGGAAGTTTTTCCAGTATATACAGATAATAAACAAAAGTTATATGGTGCAATTCAAAACGGGATCCACGATTTCTATCAACAAGAAAAAGGTGTTTCATTTAAGAAACACCTTTTTTAAATCCTTATTTTTAATCCTTAATTCGCTCAACGTAAACACCCGTTCGCGTGTCCACTTTAATTTTTTCACCTGTATCGATAAACAAAGGAACTCTAATTTCAGCTCCAGTTGCAATCGTCGCTGGTTTCATAGTGTTTGTAGCAGTATCACCTTTAATTCCTGGTTCTGTGTAAGTCACTTCAGATTCAATGTGCATAGGAAGATCAATAACCAAAGGCATTTCCTCTTCCGCATGGAAAAGAATATTACACATCATTCCTTCTTGTAGAAAGTCTGGTTTCTCAACCATCGGTTTTGGAATACTTACTTGTTCGTAAGTTTCCTTATTCATGAAAATGAAATAATCGGGTTCCTCATAAAGATACTGATAGTCACGATTTTCGATTCGAACAATTTCAATTTTATGACCTGCAGAAAAAGTATTGTCCAACACTTTTCCTGTTTCAATAACTTTCATTTTCGTACGCACAAAAGCAGGACCTTTACCTGGTTTTACGTGCTGAAATTCGGTGATTTGACACAATTTCCCATTGAAATTGATACAAAGTCCATTTTTTATATCTGATGTATTTGCCATTTCTGTTTTTTAAGTCCAACAAATTTAGAGAATTAATCCGAAAAGAGAGAAAGGCTTTAACTATTCATCATAATTCGCTTCAAAATGTGCAAATTTGTCTCATGGTGTGGAATGAATTTATGAATTACGAATTATTGAGTGTAGGGAATCCTAAAAACCCATACGTGATACAAGTTTGGAATGTCTTTTTAACGGTTGCTATTCTTATTGGCACCTTGGTTCTTTTGGCAGTCATCCGTAGGTTGGTTGAACGACCAAGACTTCTTTTGAGTCACATTGATAAAAAGAGACGCCATTCTATATATTTATTGGCTAAATATTTTATCTGGGTAATCTCTATCGCACTGATGATAGAAGCACTCGGTATTGGTGTCACAATCCTACTCGGAGCCTCTGCAGCCTTATTGGTCGGAATAGGTTTTGGTTTACAAACTATTTTCGCGGATCTTATTTCTGGTCTATTCCTACTTTTTGAAGGGACGATAAAAATTGGCGATGTTGTTGAATCGGACGACGGTCTAATTGGCAAAGTCACTGAAATAAATCTTAGAAGTTCCGAAATAGTGACTCGAGACAACGTGGTGGTCATCATTCCCAATAGTAAATTTGTTTCTGAACGTGTAATTAATTGGAGCCACAACGCAGACGGTATAAGATTTATGGTAGATATTGGTGTTGCTTATGGATCGGATGTTGAAAAGGTAATCGAAGTCCTGCAGACAGTGATGATTGAGCATAAATTTATTGAAAAAACACCCGAACCTTTCGTTCGATTTAAACACTTTGGTGACTCCTCCCTTGATTTTCAATTGTTCTTTTGGACTCAGGATGTTTTTACTGTTGAAAATCTAAAGTCGGATATGCGCAGGACTATTCACCGACGATTAAAAGAAGAAGGTATCGCAATTCCATTCCCACAAAGAGATATTCATATTATTTCAAAGAAAGAAGACTAGAATACACGATTATTCTCATTTTAACGTTCTACTGTACATGAGAACTTGCTTACTGTTCTTTCTACTTTTTATTACCCACTTTGGCAATGGACAAAGTTGGGAACAGCGTGCAGATGTGCCTTCCCTAGGTCGCGATGATGGAGTGGCTTTTTCAATTTGTGGCAAAGGATATGTCGTAACCGGAAATCAAGATGTTTTTGCGGAAAGCAATCGGCTTTGGTGTTATGATCCACAATCTAATTCTTGGACTGAAAAAGCGCTATTTCCAGGTCAGGCTCGACAATATGCAGGAAGTTTTGTTTTGGATAATTTAGGATACCTTATGTGCGGTTACTCCTCCACCAGTCAAGCTTTAAAAGATGTTTGGCAATATAACCCAACTACTGACTCTTGGTTGCAACTGAATGATTTTGAAGGAGCTGCCCGTTGGACTTTCTTTCAATTCACGGCAAATGGATTTGGTTATGTTGGTGCAGGAGCTGTGCCCGATTCAAGTGTTGCAGATTGCTGGAAATATGACCCCAATGAAGATGATTGGGCCCGAATGTCTGATTATCCAGCCGGAAGAATGCGTGAAGTTGTTGGGGTAAGTATGGGGAATCATTGTTTCGCTGGAAGTGGTTTGAACGTAAATCCGCTTACATTTTCAAAAGCATTTTATGAATATCATTGGGAGACTGACACGTGGACACAAATTGCCGATTATCCTACAGGCGAAATCAGTTATCTCGGTGCACAAGGAGTTGGTTTGTCTGCAGTTATGGGTGGAGGCTGGGGAGAAGGGAACACTTTTCGAACTAGTTTCTTCAAGTTGAGTTTGGAAGGAAATTGGACGGAAGCGGCAAGTGCCCCAATTCAGGGCTGGAGAGGAATGTCCACGTTCAGTTTCGATAAAACGATATATTTCGTGAATGGACTATACGCCGATTTAACCCGAACAAGCAATTTATTCTCTTTAGAGGTGGAACCTGATTTTTACCCTATCCTTTTTCCGAATCCGTCTGACGAAAAAGGAAAGGTTTACTACAAACCGAACTCCGAAATCGTAATCTACAATCACACGGGGGATGAGGTGCTACGAGATAAAACAGATTTCGATGGCTACTTCGTTTTACCCGAAGTAAATTCGGGCCCTTATTTTATTCGCTTTCCTGAAGAAGGAAAAAGGATAAAAGAACTGCGATGGTTAGTACGTTAAGGAATTCCTAAATTCAATAGAATTTTACTGAACAAATCCTCAAATTCGTATATTTACTGTACAAAGTAGAGAACGATTATGATAGAATATTGGAATGAATTAAGCACGGGTCAAAAAACCAAATTGATTTTAAAAATTTTAGTAGGAATTTTGGCCTTACTTTTTGCCGTTCAGAATTGGCAATCTGTATCTTTTAGTTTGGTATTCTTCCGCTTTAACATTCCTGGTACTGCACTCATCCTGATCTGTATTGGGATTGGTTTTGGATTAGCATCAATTTTCGATTACAAAAAATTTAAGGTTAAAAATAAAGAAATTACCGAGTTAAAATCAAAGCTGTTATCTCCCGTTGACGAGAAGAAAGAGCAATAAATCGCTAAGACTCAAAGCTGTAATATAAAGAGTATTCAAAGTCGTATTATGTCGGCATCTTTCAAAAAGAACTGGATACGCAAACAAAGGTGGTAGAGTCTCAAGGGAAAGAAGTAACGAGTTTGAGTTAGACAATATTATTGACGAGGCAAATAAGAACATTGAGCACAAAAGAAAAGCAATTGCAGATCTTTCAACTTCGACTGATCCTGACAAGCAAGTAAAAAATGCCAAAATGAAGGCTAAGTATTTGAAGTCGATTGCGAAATCTCAAAAATTGATTGCCAAAGCCGAAGCTAAAAAAGCGTAAAGTGCTCCGAGTACAGAGAAGTATGAGCGAACTATTGCCAGTTCAGTAGAATCAATTGATAAGTCGGAATTATACATTCAAAAGCAAAAAGGAGCTGCAGATAAAACGGGGACTGAGCTTGAAAAAGAGGAAGATATTTTGAAAAATAAAAGCTCAGATCAAGAAGCAATTAAGGCGAAAATAAAAGCGATTCAAGCTTTATAGATTGAACCCATGATTTTGAAAAAGGGAAGTTGTTAACTTCCCTTTTTTTATTTATAAACAATTCTTTTTTTTAACCTAAAATTTCCGATATTTACTCATCGACTTCACACTATAAGTGACAGAATGTCGCAGTTCGTTCATTCGAACGCCCATGTAGATTAAAAATTTGGAGGTTAAAATCTTACATTAAGGAGAGTCTCAAGATTTCAATGGCGGGCCGCAAATCGTGAATGGTAAAGAAGCAATTCTTTCAGCGGATTACAAAGATTTCTGGCAATCCTAAACCTTTTTTCTGAGGCTTCCGGAAACTGTACTGCATGGGTTTTTTTTCTTTTTTTTCATTATGGTAGAATACAACGAGTGTCGCGAAGACAAAGTATTAATAGAGCTACGTCCTGAATTATATATTATTAGTGAAGGTTCGAAAACAGAGATTGAAACCTTTCAAAATGAAACGCTAAGACCCATTCTTAAGCTTCAGCACAATCTTTTGATGGATTTTATACAAACCCAACCCAATTTTGATGCTGTCCTGAAATACAAGGATAAACGAGTTGTTTTTTTTGAAAGAATTCGAATTTATCTCCAGCAGCCCTTGCTGAAAGGAATATTGTTGGGAATTATACTTGGTTGTCTTACCTCTGAAGAATTGCAGATTTTCAATGAGAATAGCAAAGAATACAAAAAGAGAATTCATCAAATGCTTATCCAACGGTTTTCGGATTCACTATAAAAAAAGCCTATCACAAGATTGCAATAGGCTTTAAATATTTTGTATTCTTTTTTATTAGTTCACGATTTTGTCGTACTGCGCTTGAAAATCATCATCATCTTCAAACCAAGGAGCTACTTTATTCATTAATTCCTGAGCTTTTTCCAATTGTCTCCCTGAAATCATGGCCTCAGCAGTTTGAATAACACCATGTTTAAGAAGGGCGATATCAGCAACGGCCCAATCTTCAATGGAAGTTACGTCCTCTAATTCATTGTTTGCTAATTTCCATGCGGCGTTTGCACCACTTTTATCCGAATTTCTGTATTTACAAGCTCCATCCATGAAGTTCATTCCTGCAGGATTACGAGCAATTTTTTTGTATTTAATATTCCACCCGTATGCTTTTCGGTAATCACCAACGCTAATGTCATTCAAAATACGTTCTACACAAGCCATACTGAATTCGTCGATAAATTCTTCATGTTCTGCTTGAACAGTGCCGTCTTCATCATACTTGAAACATTTACCTAGATAACCGAGGCCATCCTTGAATGCATTTTTAAAATTTTCATTATCACTACCTGAAATCTCGATACCATAAAGTGCTTTTGTCATACATAGATAAACAGTTGGGTTCTTCTTTGTGTCGTCCTTGTCCATGTATTTTTCACATTGACGAACTAACTTCTCGTAATCCGCATCGGCATTTAGGATTTTTAAATCATCGAAATCTGGTGCTTGAGCTTGTACACCGAAGGATAAAAATATTCCTGCAAAGAGACTAAATAATGCTTTCATTTGTTTTTGTTTTATTGTTTTGAATAGAGAAAGACAACATTCGTGCCGAAACCTATTCTTACTCCAAAAATATGGAATAAAATCGTCTATTTAGCACTTTCTATGAGTAAATCCAAAATCTCAATGGCTGCCTTGGATATTTTTGTACCTGGCCCAAAGACCCCAAAAACCCCTGCATCGAACAAGAAATCATAATCTTGTTTCGGAATTACTCCTCCGGCAAAAACCATAATATCGTCACGTCCCATTGCCTTTAATTCAGCAATAACTTGTGGCACGAGTGTTTTGTGACCAGCAGCAAGACTGGACACACCGAGTATATGAACATCATTTTCAACAGCTTGTTTGGCTGCTTCTTTTGGTGTTTGAAACAACGGACCTATATCAACGTCAAAACCAATGTCGGCGAAGGAAGTAGCAATTACCTTGGCGCCTCTGTCATGTCCATCTTGTCCCATTTTTGCCACCATGATTCTAGGTCTTCTTCCCTCCAACGAGCTGAATTCGTTAGCTAATTCTCGAGCCTTTTCAAAATCTTTGTCTTTCATAGCTTCTGTTGAATAAACGCCACTAATTGAGCGAATGGTGGCTTGATATCGACCGAAGGTTTTTTCCATCGCTTGGGTTATTTCGCCAAGTGTCGCTCGTTCTCTTGCACAATCCACCGCCAATTCCAAAAGATTTCCTGACCCATCTTGTGCCGAGTTTTCTAATCTTTTAATCGAGGCTTGTGTTTTCGTTTCATCTCGATTAGCGCGTAAAACTTTCAATCGTTCGATTTGTGAATCTCGAACGGCAGAATTATCCACCTCCAAGATTTCCATATCGCTTTCTTTCTCCAATTGGAAGCGGTTCACACCCACGATTATATCCTTATTCGAATCAATTTTGGCTTGTTTCCGTGCTGCAGCTTCTTCGATTCTCATCTTGGGAACACCCGATTCAATGGCTTTTGCCATGCCACCCAGTTCTTCAACTTCTTCAATTAGTTTCCATGCTTCGGTTACTAATTCTTCGGTCAATTTCTCGACGTAATAACTACCACCGTATGGATCGATAAAATCTGTGATGCCTGTTTCTTGTTGCAAATAAATCTGTGTATTTCGAGCAATTCGCGCTGAAAAATCGGTTGGTAATGCTATCGCTTCGTCCAATGCATTTGTGTGTAAAGATTGCGTTCCACCAAGAGCTGCTGCTAGCGCTTCAATGCATGTTCTTGCTACATTGTTGAATGGGTCTTGTTCGGTCAGTGACCAGCCAGAAGTTTGACAATGCGTCCGCAAAGCCAACGATTTTTCGCTTTCTGGTTTAAATTGATTCACCAATTTTGCCCAAAGTAAACGACCTGCGCGGAGTTTTGCAATTTCCATGTGGTGATTCATCCCAATGGCCCAAAAGAAACTCAAACGTGGAGCGAAAGTATCAATTGGCATTCCTGCTTTGATCCCTGCTCTCAAATATTCTATGCCATCAGCCAAAGTGTATGCCAACTCAATTGCAGCTGTTGCTCCAGCTTCTTGCATATGATAACCCGAAATAGAAATCGAGTTAAACTTGGGCATGTGTTTCGAAGTGTATTCGAATATATCCGCAATAATCCGCATAGATGGAGCAGGAGGATAGATGTAGGTGTTTCGCACCATAAACTCCTTGAGTATGTCATTTTGAATCGTACCAGACAATTTACTAATATCAACTCCTTGTTCTTCAGCAGCAATGATATAAAAGGCCATAATTGGGACTACAGCACCGTTCATCGTCATAGAAACGGACATTTTATCCAAAGGAATTTGGTCGAATAAGATCTTCATGTCGGCAATGCTATCGATGGCAACACCTGCTTTTCCAACATCGCCCTGTACACGTTCATGATCGGAATCATATCCACGGTGCGTTGCCAAATCAAAAGCAACAGAAAGACCTTTTTGTCCTGCTGCTAGGTTTCGGCGGTAAAAAGCATTGGAATCTTCCGCGTTAGAAAATCCAGCATATTGACGAATAGTCCACGGCCGAATAGCGTACATACTTGCATACGGTCCGCGTAAAAAGGGCGAAACACCTGCGCCAAATTTACGGTGCTCCGTATTCTCGATATCTTTTGGTGTATAGAAATTTTTCAAGGCAATTTTTTCAGCCGTGTCGAAAATTGCTTCTTGCTTCGAAGAATTATTCTCAATTGTTTTGGGACTAATGTATTGAAAGTCTATTCTTTTCATGCCAAATGTTTTTCAAGAATTAATGCCTCTAAGCCAAGATATTCAGGAAGTTCAAGCCAATGATTTTTCTTTTCTCCTAGATTCGGATATTTGTTCACGCCGATTAGAATTCTTTCGGATGAATGAAAAGCTTCGATGCGCTTTTTTGCTGTTTCAGCAACATATTTGATTAAGGTTTCATTTTTATTGGATGTCGTGAAGCTGCCAATTTTTTCAATTCTCTGAAACAATTGCCAGGCGTTCTCTTCCATTTCGGTCGTTAAATCTTCTATGCTAAAACTGCCGCCAAGAGGATCAACCACTTTGTCCATGTAGCTTTCTTCTTTTAGGATATTCGAAATGTTCAAAGCCATTCTATTACTCAAATCTGATTCTTTAGATTGAGCATATTCATCATAGGGTCGAACAATAAGTTCATTCACACCGCCCAAAACAGCCGACATTGCTTCAGTTGTTTGTCGTAATAAATTGGTGTATGGATCTTTCAATGATTTATTGACAAATCCAGTTTGTGCATAAATATAACAGGCGTGACTGCAGTTCTCTTTCGGAGAATAGGCTTCAATAACGTTTGCCCATAATTTTCTGAAAACTCTAAATTTTGTCGTTTCAACGAAGTATTTGGCACCTATTCCGAAGTAAAAACGAATCATGGCTGATGCTTCATCAATTGAAAAACCAGATTCCATTAATCGATGAATATATTCGTGTCCCATAGAAAGGGCAAAGGCGATTTCCTCTGTTGCATTTCCACCAGATTGATGTATTCCGTAAGCATTTACTTTGAAAAACACCTGTCCCGTTTGATGGGGTTGTGGAGCATATATTTCAGTGTTACTGCCAATTGGGTCATTCAAGAATATCAATGGCTTTTTCGAAAATTCTGGAAATGCAAGCGTGAGTCTTTCGACTTGATCAGCATCCAAAGTCTCAAACTGAGATTCGATAAAATCGAGTTCTATGTTGTTGAAAAGTGCCGACCATAAAATTGCCTTTTTTAGAAATACAAAGGTCAATGAAGTAGCACCTTGTTCTAACGCTTCAAGTGCGAGTTTATTTGCGATTTTCTCGTCCTTGACTTCAATTCGTTTTCCAATTTGCCAATCGTTATTTCTAGAGCGAGCGGCTCGAGTATAGTTTAGTCCGGCAGAATCTTCAATTGGTTTATTGGCGTATTTTGAATACGCTAAACCTTCAATTTCATCGTTCTGAATCAATTTATCGGCAAAAGACAAACCTTTCAGTTCGTGTTCTACTTTGGATTTCCATTCATCAATGGATTGGGGAGAAAATTCATCAAACAGTTTCATTCGCTTCGTTTACTTTTTGTTGATTAACCTGATCAAGTCTTCCCGTTGATTTTAGAAAAACATGAGTGGAAATGACAGTTGCCAAAACTGGAGCAATCGCCAGCCCGACGATAGGGATATAGTACAATCCCATGAAAATAACACCCGTTACCAAGGTAGGTAAAAAATATTTTTCGCAAAAGCGAAAACTTCCGCCTAAACCTATTTCATACCTCTCTAAACTATAATCATAAAAAGCGAAACCATAGAAGAAGGATGCGCTTAAAAAGAAAACCGTTGGGCTGAGAACTTGAAGGCCAAATATCCATGCGAAAAGTGCCCAAACACCCATAAAAAGGAATTCAAGAAAAACTACGATAATTACCACAAAAATCATTCGAATAATGTCGTTAAAAAAACGAATAAAGTCAAACCCAACAAGCTTTCCAGTTAGTTCGGTGTCCACTGCTTCAGAAAGAAAAGTATTCACTGGAGAAAGCACGGTCAGAATGAAAAATATAGCAATTTGTTTGAAAATAAATTCGAGCACAGTTACTGTGCCTGAAACAATACTGTTCCACCAACCATCACTAGCACCTTCGCCAATAAAACCATGAGCCCACGTTTCTAAATACCAAAAACTTAACGCAATTAACAGTCCTGGGATAAAATACAGCAAGAATTTCCCCTTAGAAAACTGTTGCATAGCCCATTGTAACGCAGTAAAATGATGTTCGATGGTTTTCATGAAACAAGAATTTTAACGAAAATACAAATTTTGAGAAGTTATAAGATGCGATTCACCGAAGGGATATGCGTTTTACCGAATATATTACACAAAAGGCTTCGCCAAATAATACAACAAACCATACATTGCAAAAATACCAATGATAAATGTCCCAACAGACTTATATCCTTTTTTCCTCCAGTACCAATAATTAATGACGGCAAGAACAAAAGCTGGCGCAATGAGCGCTAAAGGAAAAGGAATACCAAAAACCATGTTCTCTTAGTCGTGTTTGGATAATTAAACTTACAGATTGACCATTGACGATGACCGATGCGCAAATTGGTCAAAGTTAACGTAAAAGGTCAATGTTAAGGTCATTTTACAGCGTCCGCTTTCTTCTGCGCAGCATCCATAACATCATCGGCCCTATTATTGGCTGTAGATTCTATTTTGGAAGCTTTCTCGTCAGCATATTTTTTCAATTTGTTTCCGGCCAACTCAGCCGCTTTTTTCTTAATTGGATTGTTATTAGCTTCAGCAACTAATTTATCAATCTCAGAATTGGCAGCAGCTCTAGCTGCATCTGCTTGTTTCTTTCCTTCCGCTCTTATTTTATCTGCTTGAACTTTTGCATCATCCATTATGGCCTGTTTCTTAGCATTCAAATCTTCACGTACCTCGATTACTTTATCTTTCACGACGGTTTTAACGGAATCTTTGGCAGAATTCAATAAATCCTTTCCTGTTTTAATCAAGTTATCCTTTAAACTTCCAGTCGCTTTCATTATCGCTTCTTTAAAATCTGTTGTGATTTTCGGATCAGTCACTTTTCCTAAAACTTTTATAGTTACAGGAATGAAATCAGGCAACGCAGCAACATTCAATTTTGGAGCAAGTGAATTCAGTTTCGCAATCCCTTGTTCAGCTGCAGCCAACATGGATTTAGGCAATTCACTCTTCGGAACCATCATTTTGATATCGTAGTTGATGTCTTGCTCAAATGAAATATATCCTGAAATTTCTGATTCAATTTTCCCGAGTTTAGTGACGAAAGGTTTCGATAAATTCACCTTTCCATCTTTAAATTGGAAGAATGTTTTTAGATCCTTGATCGTTTGGGTTGCGATATTATCCATCTTCAAAGACTCACCTAATTTCTCCAAAGGTTTGAAACCCGAAATTTTCACGGTACTTGTGAACAAATCTCCACCGCCAGTCAAAGAGCTGTAAATTGGTTCCAAAGAAGGCTGCAACAAGGTGTTCATGTTAAAGTTGGTTGAAATTTTCCCTTGAGCGTATTTAGCGATTGGGGCCAACTTGTCGATTGTAATAAAATTGGCCGCCAATTGTTGAATGTCTATTTCTTTTAGATTGAATCCAAAATCCAGTTTGGGCTGATTCGGATTCGCTGAATTATAATTTCCTTTCAATCCAACTGTTCCGCCTAAGGTGTTTAAAGTCACATTGTCTAATATAGCTTCTTCATCTTTCATGCGAACTCCGCCGGCAACATTCTTGTAGGTCATGCCATCATAACTCATATTAGCAATGTTGGTGTTCATATTGAAATCTAAATTACCAGGAATCAAAATAGGTTCGCTTGGCGCTTCCTCTTCGGCGCCCATTCCATCAGGAGCAGGTGTAGTTCCCATAAATTCATCTAGATCCAAATTGTTCGATTTGAAATCAAAATCACCTTTGAGTAATTCATCTCTGAACATGTACGCGAGGTAATTATCAACCGTACCCATCATTTTAAAATCAGATTTACCCATTTTGGCTTCCAGATTTTCCAAAGTCAAATTTTGGGGATTAAAGCGAAGTATCATTGTTTTTATATCGACTGGAGTGGTTAAATCGGCTGACTTATAATTCATATCCGTCAAACCAATTGAACCGGTTGCGTTGAAAGCTGCATAATCTTCATTGTCAATTGCACTTAAATAACCTTTCAAACTTAAGTCTGCATCCAGTTTTCCACTATAACTTTCACCTTCAGCCATTGGTATCACTTGTTTTAACGTTGCCAAATTTACTTTTGCCAAAATTTTCGTGTCTATCAAAGGGTCTTTCTCAATGTTGGACATTTTAAGATTAGCGTCAATCACATTCCCAACAAAGTCTGCATGAAATTTCGGGACATCAACTGTCATTAGGTTCATATTCGTTCCACCGACAAATTTCGAACCTGCTTTCAAGGCAATATTGTCAATAGAACCAGGAACATCAGGGTATTTTATTTGTGCATTATCAACGATTAAATTAAAATCCCAACCTGGCATATTGTCGTCATCCAATTTTCCTTTTACAAACCCATTCATCGCCAAATTTCCTTTGCTTACCATGCTTTCATAGCCAGATTGATAAAAAGCGGGAATCAAGGAAAGAAAATCTTTGAAAGTCGCTTTCGATGCATCCAATTTCAAATCCATGTTGTCATAACCTACCAATATTTCGTAGAATCCGTTCAAAGCAAATTTGAGATTGTTGAGGTTGAAGGTGTTGTCTTTTAATGTGTATTTAGACGTTTTTTCGGTGAATTCCATCAGCAAATCTATATCTGCATCGGTCTTCACTTTTGTCAAATATGGAATTCCACTCATGGAATACGTCAATTCGTCCATTTGAGTACTTGTCTCAAAATCAATGATGTCAGACGTCATATCACCTTTTCCATTGTGATTCAATTTCACAATTTCAGCAAACATATCTCCTTCTCTATCGTCGTATCGAATGTATCCATCTGAAATAGAGTATCCTTGCAAGCTCATTTTAAAACTCGATGGTTCTTCTATTTCTTCAGGAGTTTGCAATGAATCGGGTTTAACAATGTCATAATTTGCGCGACCATCTTTTAAAATTCTCACGTCGATTCGAGGTTCAACAAGTTCAATGTTTCGTATCGCAATCTGGTCGCCCGAGATTACATCCCACAGTTTGACTTGTGCCTTTATTTTTTTTGCATTAATCAATTCTACACCGTCAAAGTCACCCTTGCCCGTAATTTTTGTATCGATTAACTGAACCGTTAAATTTGGGAAAGTACTGAACCAAGTAAGGTTGAAATCGCCCAATTCTACTTCGGCTGTTAAAGATTTATTCGCCTCAGCGATAACCATTTCCTTCAATTCATCTTTAAAGAAATAAGGAATTAGAATCATTGCTAGGATTAACAATAACAAGGTTATTCCTGAACCAATAAGTAACTTTTTAAGTAGACTTTTTATCTTTTTTTGCATCTTTTCCAATTTTCAGATCGAATTAATATGTCGATATTTGTTTTAAACATCAAAATTCAAGCCTGAAAGTAATGCAAAAAAGATTATTCTTATACATCGTTTTAACATTCTTAACGCTTTCAAATGCTGCAGGCCAAATCATTATTAGGGAAAAGCCAATTGAGGATAAACCAGAACCTAAAATCATTGACAAGGCGAACCGCGCGACAGAAAGAGATTTAGATAGCGTCACGCGTCTATACTTCAATTCTAATTGGTCCTCTACTTTTCGTGAGTTGAAACCGAATGGTGATTTGTTTGGGGAAGATTTAGGAACAAGAGCCGATGAAACACGGGCCAATTTTTGGTCGTTTGGTTTCGGCTTAAGAAATAAATTATCGAAACATTTTGAACTTGAAGTAGGTCTTGGAATTGCTCGAAACGGTGAAAAATACAATTTCGAAGGACAAGACACTAATTTCAGTTATACCACCAAGTACAATTACATCACCATGCCTATTGTTGCTTATTACACATACGGTGATGAAATTCGATTTGTTGCGGGTGCAGGTATTATGCCTGGTTTGTTCATATCAGAAGTTCAAAATCAAGAATGGCTAACTACGAAAAATGTCTCTGGAAAAAAAGAAATAAAAACGAAAGGAGGAAGCCAAGCTCATGCAACGGCTGTTTCGAGTGCCTTGTTTAGAATCGGTGTAGAATTAAAGTATAGTCGTTTTTGGTCCTTATATTTTATTCCAGAATATCGCATTCAACTGAGCAACACCTGCAGTAAAACGGGTGATTATATTCACAAAGCCAATGCTTTCGGTTTAAATCTTGGCTTGACATATCAATTGTAAAAGATGAAAATAAAAGAGATTACGAATTATCTGGAAAGTTTAGCGCCCCTTTCTAGTCAGGAAAGTTATGACAATGCTGGTTTACTTGTCGGAAATCATAACTATGAGGTTAGTTCAGTTTTAATTTCTTTGGAT
>DDBE01000001.1:1694-4542 GCA_002332715.1 Flavobacteriales bacterium UBA2040 | reverse complement strand
GTACAAAATGAGTTTTCTTGGAAAAGGCACTGATTTTTTCTGAATTTTCGAGGTAAATTGGCTGTTTACCCTCCTTTCTATCGGTTTGTATTATCCTTTTGCTAGGGCGAAAACCATGCATTATTTGTATGGCGAAACATCTTTTCAAGGAAGCCGACTTTATTTTTCAAGAACGGGAAAAGAAATGTTCAAAGGTTTCATTATTGCCATAACGGTTTTCGTTTCATTGAATTTGCTTTTTTACCTGAGCGAATACCATCATCTTTACATCGGTTTGTTAATTGTTTATCTAGGATACGTCGTTTTGATTCCCATCGCAATTCATGGTTCTATACGGTACCGAATGTCTAGAACGAGTTGGTGTTGCATCCGTTTTGGCTATCGTGGAAATCGAAAAGAGTTGATAAGTAAATTTATAGGATGGGCGTTTTTGACAAGATGGAAAGCTATGAAGAATTAATGGCGCTGCTGGCTCATGAAATTTCTCGTATCAACAAACGACACTCGATGCTCGCCCTTTTGCGTGAATATTCAGGAAGTATGTTCTTGTCGGCGATAGTGGAAGATATTAGTAAATTTACAGATATCTTGATTACCAGCGCGAATAAATTAGATGGTCTCTCCTACTCCAGAGAACTGGAGGAAGAGGCGGATCGTGAAGGATTGCGTTTGATGCCACTCAATAAGGTGAACCCAATTGGTTTCAGGTTGTTATTTGAAAGTTTAAATGATGCATAAAAAGGGATGGAAGGACCTGAGTTCTTAAGCACTCATCCAATAACAAAAGACCGAATTTCGATGGCAAAACGAAATCGTTTCAAAGGAATTCAGGACAAAGAATTGAAAGAATTGTTTGAATCCATATGGCTAAATGATGATGAGAAGGATCCATATGATGAGGTTCAAAAAGTATTTGAAAACTTCGAAGATGTATTTGAAGATTAATGAAAAAGAATGAAACAAGATATTCAAGAAACGATTTTTCAAATTATTAAACAGAAAATTGCTGGCGAGGACGCATTGGGAAATGCGCTTTCAGAGGTATTGCACATTAGTCCAGATGCTGTTTACCGGAGGTATAGAGGTGAAACCGCTTTGATTATCAACGAAGTGAAAAAATTATGTTCGTTCTACAATATATCTTTCGACGCTTTGTGTGAAATGGGTGAAGGAAAAGTGATGTTCTCTTATCCGCCTTTAAATACCTATGACTTTAGTTTAGAATCGTATTTGGAAGGAATTCTAAAGGCTTTTAAACGGTTGAAGTCCCTCGATTCACCAGAAATGATACTATCCATTAACAATCTTTCCTTGTTCCAGTTGATGAATTTTCCCCAGTTGGTTCGATTCAAATTGTATTTCTGGGCGAAGACACATTTGCAGATACCAGATTATGTTGATCAACTCTTTGGTCATGCAAAAACAAGTGAAAAAGCATTTGATTTAGGGAAAGAAATACTCCAGATTTACAATTCCATCCCGTCAAAAGAGATTTATGATCCAGAATACATGCGAGGCTTTTTACGGCAAATCAATTATTACTACAAAGCTCATTTGTTCGAGGACCCTGAATATGCCTTGTTTCTGCACGATAGAATATTGATGTTGTCTGCCCATCTGAAAGACCAAGCTACTGTCGGTAAAAAATTTATGTACGGTACGGAAGCACCTGCCTCTGGCAATGATTTTGAGATGTTCTTGAACGAAACCATAAATTCAGATGCGACTTTTTTATATAAAAGCAAAGAAGTCAATGGCTTGTTTATTACGCACAATATCATGAATTATCTAGAGACCAGTAATGAAGCATACGTAGCAGACACTGTTCTTATTTTGGATAAACACATGGCGAATTCAAGTTTGATATCCAAGGTGAACGAGAAGGAAAGAAATAATTTCTTTTATGATTTCGATAGAACGATCAATGCGTTTCGGAAGAAGATAGAGGACGATTTGAATTTTTAGAAGAGATTCTGGTTTCAGAGACTAAAAACATCGAATTCTGATCTTTATTATTTACTCTAAACACAATTAAAAAATCACTCAGTTGTGAAAATCGCAAATAAATCGCCGTTTTTCATTCATTCCTCCCATTTCCTGTAATTTTCACAAATAAGATTTTCCCACATCCTTAATTCGATTGAACTATCGCCAATTTTTTCAGAAATATTTGTTCGAATCAAAAAACAAAAAAGATGAAAAAGTGGATTTTAATTTCAGCAGTATTAATTACTAGTATTAATTTTTCGACCGCTCAATCAAGCGGATCAAATGCATCAACAATCGCAGTTGCAAAACCTTATGTAAACAACCTTTCTTCTGCAGCAGAAAGTGTTGCCAAAATGATGCGTCTCGAACTAATCAAACTAAACATTTACAAAGTTTATGATGAATTCGACATGAATGAAATCATCAAAGCTGACGAGGTTTTTCAAAAAGAATGTTTCGGGCAAAGTTGTTTGACTAAAATGGGAGAAGCATTAAAAACGGATTATATCCTTTTCGGAAGTTTCGATCAATTGTCGAATCGTATAGTGGTTAGCGTTAAAATGATAGACGTCAAAAACAAAACACTATTTGCTTCCAAAGTACGTGAGTTCGACGATCAAGAATTTGAATTACAAAGAATGATAGAAATCGTTTTGAAAGAATTGAATTCTCAAGAAGTAGAAAAGGAAGTAGTAACGCGTTTAGAATACAAAAACGAACCAATTACCTCTACTAATGTCGGACGAATCAACAATTCAGGGCCGAGAATTGGAACCGCTTTCTTAATAGGTTCAGTTAAGGAATTTGCCTTGCGACCAGAAGACCAAGGTGGATTAGGCATAAAACAAGTTGTAAGTAT
>DDBE01000001.1:0-1444 GCA_002332715.1 Flavobacteriales bacterium UBA2040 | reverse complement strand
ACCAAGGTGGATTAGGCATCAAACCAGTTGTAAGTATGATTGGTTACCAATTGGAAAAACAATACGTTGGAACCGATAATTTCTCTGCCTTAGTAGAATGTATCGTTAACGTTTCTGGTATTGAACAAGGACAGTTCATCCCAACAATTACTGTAATGAACGGATTTCGATTCGGAAAAGCGGGTTGGGAATTTGCCTTCGGTCCTGGAATAGGATTGAAGAAAACATCGTCTGGTTTCTTCGATAACGACAATGAACTTGGTGGAGGATACATCTCAAAATCAGAATGGGATCAATATGCTGACAAACAGTTTATGGAGGACCCCGATTATCAGATAGATGGTGTTTACGCTCGACCAGATGTTTCTGAAGTCTATGACCATTACAGCTTTGGAATATTTGCCGATAAACGAGGTGATGTGAAATTGAACACTTCTTTTGTGTTCGCATTGGGAAGAACATTCCATGCTGGAGCTTTAAACATTCCAGTAAACGCTTTCTATTCTTCACAAAAAGGAGGTGGAATGGTTGGATTGAACATCGGCTTCAACGTACAAAAAAGCAAATTACCAATTCACCATTAAAACCTAACTCAGGATGTTAAACTCATCCATTCTCGACTGATTATCGAGATCGCTGAAAGAACCTCGACTCCATTAAATTGGCAGTCGGGGTTTTGTTTTTGAACTGAATTCCAGTCAAGTTGTACATAAATGATGAATATCATTCGTTAAAAAACATGCCCGTAAAAATTTTTCTGTCCGTCCTGTTTCTGTTTGTCATTTTAAGAAGTCAAGCCCAAACGCTATTCCACACAAAACTCGCAAAAGCAGCTTTAGAATTAACAAAAGACTTTGTTGTTTATGACCCAAGTTATTTTTCTATTCCATACCCCAATGGCGACGTACCCGAAGGAAAAGGAGTTTGCGCGGACGTGGTGATACGCGCCTATCGAAAAGTAAACATCGATTTGCAAAAAGAAGTACACGAAGACATGAAAGCAAACTTTCATTTGTCCCCAAAAATTTGGGGGTTGAAAACAACGGATAAAAACATTGACCACAGGCGTGTGCCGAATTTGATGGTGTTTTTTAAACGAAAAGGAAAAGAGTTATCTAAATCAACTAAGTCTGAAGACTACTGGCCGGGAGATATAGTTTGTTGGAATTTGGGTGGAGCAATAACACATATAGGTGTTGTTTCCGATGTGAAGTCAATGGATGAGAAACGGTATGAAATCGTACACAACATTGGCGGTGGACAAGTCATGGAAGACAAATTGTTTTCGTAAACAATTATTGGACATTATCGATATGGGAAGTAGTATGTGATTTTCACGCAAAGGCTGCAAAGATCAGCGCAAAACTCGCTAAGTATTTTCTTTGCGTTTCCTTTGAGTGAAACCTACAATTCCATAGTTTAGCAACATAACACGAATCGGTTC
>DDBE01000143.1:493-5965 GCA_002332715.1 Flavobacteriales bacterium UBA2040 | reverse complement strand
AACTCCAACCACGATTGCACTTAGCTTTACCAAATTAAACTTATGGTTCTCACTCGTCTCGAATATGATAGTCGTCGAAATATGGAGTAACATACCTACTACAACCGCCATAATTAGTGAGAAATTCATCACCTCTGAGGGTATCACATTGAAATGTCCAAATAATAAGCCTGCAGGCGTCATTATCGCAAACAAACCAAGATAACTCCACGCTTTCATTTTGCTGATACCTGATTTTAAAAGCAGTGTCATCAATGCAATGGCAACCGGAAACTGATGAAACACAATTCCTAATAACAAAGATTGTCCATCGTGATGATGATCGTGATGCATTACATCATGATGCATTAACTCTGCTGAACCTAATGGGATGCCTTCAATAAATGAATGCACAGAAAGTGAAATCAGTAAGGCAATCGGTACACTTTGACCTTTGTGCACATGAATGTGTCCGTGCTCAATTCCACCTGAGAAGAACTCAAGAATCAATTGAACCAAGAATCCAGCTAAAATGAAAACGCCAACGTATTGACCGCCAGTAGCATATAGTTCAGGAATGAAATGCGTAAATGCTACAGACAATAAAAAACCACCGCTAAAAGCCAACATCAACTTGATGATGGATTTTCGGTAATCATTTAAAAAAAGAACAACTAATCCACCGGCTACTACAGCGAAAATCAACCAAAATATTGTCCACGTCACACTCATACAGCCTTTTTACATATAATTATCATTCTTTCTGAATTCTTTTCGTCGTATGCTTCTAGTTTAAAATTCCCAAAAATGGTAATGGGTTTTAATCCATCTTTCAACATCATTTCCTTTAACTGATTAAATTGAAATCCACGAACTTTCTCCTCGAATTGAAAACTCACACCTTTATCTTTCACTTCTATTCTTTTCCGAATGAAATTTCCATCAAATGCGCGTTGAATATTAAACTCAATTCCGTCAATTTCTTTTGTTTCTTCTGTTACCAAATTGTCCAAAGCGCGTTCCAAATTCAAATAATCAAATACGAAAAGACCATTTGGACTTAACATTTGGCTAATTCCTTTCAAAACTTTTTCATTTTCATGATTGTTTTCGAAATAACCAAAACTGGTAAAAAGATTAAAAACACAGTCAAAAGACTCACCATCGATGACCTCCCGCATGTCATGAACGAGAAATTTTAAATTTTTGTTTTCTTTTTTCTTCGCCGATTTAATGCTTTCTTTCGATAAGTCGGCGCCCAAAACACGCATGCCTAATTTCTCTAAAGTCCTTGAATGACGTCCCTTTCCGCACGCTAAGTCCAAAACATACGACTTCTCAGGTAAATTCAATTTTGCAACCAAACTTGTTATGAAATTCTTCGCTTCTTCATCGTCTCGAGAACGATATAAGGTGTGATAATATTTTGTGTCAAACCATGAAGCAAACCAATCCTTTTTCGACATAGGACAAAGATAAAATTTATTGATTGGGGTAAACTAACATGGGAAAAGAAAAAAATATTTGCGCTTCAAATTGTTATATTTGCTATTATCTAAAATTTATGTCGTTCAGTAATATCTACGGAATATAATTAATATGCTTCTAATTGGAATAACGGGCGGTATCGGTTCAGGCAAATCCCTTGTTGCAAAAATTCTTGAAACTTTAAAATATCCTGTTTTTTACTCCGACTCAGAAGCAAAAAACATCGTACGCTCCAATGATGAGGTGCAAAATGAAATTATCCGTATTTTCGGTCCTGAAGCTTATTTGCAGGGTGAATACAATCGACCTTTCGTAGCCGAGAAAGTATTTGCCAATCAAGAACTTTTGACTCAATTAAATCAACTTATCCATCCCGCGGTCAGAGCTGCTTTTGATGAATTTTGCGATAAGAGTAAAGCGGAAATCGTTTTCAATGAAGCCGCTATTCTCTTTGAAACGGGTACTTATAAAAGTTTCGATGCTGTTATATTGGTCTGTTCGCCTGAGAAATTGCGTGTAGAACGTCTGATGAAACGTGATAATGCCTCAAAAGAAGAAATTCAAGCGAGAATGAACAAACAATGGTCGGACGATAAAAAGAAGAAACTGACCAATTTAATTATAGAAAACGATGAAAAATCGTCAATTCTAGAGCAAATACATGAAATTTTAACGATTATTCGTCCTCGCTGACATCTTCGTAATCATCAAAACCTTTCTTATTACCTTCATTTGACGAACCTCCATCAATGTTTCTAAACTGTTTTGGTGAAAAAATCATCATGATGGATTGAGCGATTTTGTTGAATATCGAAAACAAGAAGAAAAATCCGACAATTTTAAATATCAAGCCAAACACCGGAGTATCCTCAATATTGATAATGGCATCCTTCATCCAAAAACTAATTTTGTTTTCTGCGAAGGTTGGATAATAAATACAAGCAACAAAAAACAACATGCTTAAAACGATTAAACCAATTTCTGCCCGAATATCAAAATTCGATTGCAGTTTTTTTCTCAACTGTTGATTCATCATGAACCGCTTTTGTTGGCTGTTTTGTAATTTGCTGACAAAGTAAATCAATAGAATAATGGTCGTAATCACCACCGAACTTTGACTTAAGGAAAGTGCGGAATCAGTTTCGTAACAAAACAAAAAAGTAATCTGAACCAAAAAGAAATTCTTGATCAACTTCAATAAATAGTTTTGCCAAACTTTCATTCGTCCACCAGATAGGAGCATAGCCCCAAAACGGATCAATGACCACAGAAAGCCAAAAATGGCAAGAATAACGCCTAATCGAAATGTAACACTGATGATTTCCACGGCATAAATTTGCGGATTTTAAAGCAGATATTTAAAGAATTAGAAATTCTTGCATAGATTTTGCCAAATATTAACGAAATATAGGAGGTCAAAGCAGAAGAATAAAGCATTTTACTATCTTTAAAAACTAAATAAAACAAGAACATGAAATTTTTACAACTTGCCCTTTTTATACTTTTAACCCACACTATTTCATTTGCAGAAGAAGGGATGCTTATTCCATCTGTAATTCAAGCTTTCGAGTCGGATATGAAGGCAAAAGGCATGAAGTTGACGGCACAAGATATTTATGATGTCAACAATTCTAGCCTGAAAGATGCTGTACTTCACTTTGGAGGAGGCTGCACTGCTGAATTGGTTTCGGACAAGGGTTTGTTGTTGACGAATCACCATTGTGGTTATTCTCAAATTCAATCGCACTCTTCTTTAGAAAAAGATTATCTAAAAAATGGTTTCTGGGCGAAGAATTATTCAGACGAACTGCCAAATCCGGGTTTATTTGTGGCACGAATGGTACGAATTGATGATGTAACTGAAACGGTGAATTTCGGAGTGCGTGACGAAATGTCAAACGAAGAAAAGGTGGCGAAAATGAAAGAGAATATGAAAGTGCTCATTGAAGACGCTGAAAAAGGAAATGGCTACAAAGCTGAAATCAAAGCTTTCAATTATGGCAATGACTTTTATATTATCGTGAAAGAAATTTTTAATGACGTTCGATTAGTAGGAACACCTCCTAATTCCATTGGAAAATTTGGAGGAGATACTGATAACTGGGTGTGGCCAAGACATACAGGTGATTTCTCCGTTTTTAGAGTGTATTCTGGAACAGACAACAAGCCTGCTGATTTCAGTGAATCGAACGTTCCTTATGCTCCAATTCATTTCTTGCCCATAGCAATGACGCCGAGAAAGATCGGAGATTTTACAATGGTGTATGGTTTTCCAGGAACAACAGAACAACATTTAGTTTCGTCTCAAATCAAATACATCATGGACAAAGAACGTCCAGCACGGATTGGTATGAGAGAAAAATCACTTTCAGTTATCGACGCGGGCATGAGATCATCTGATCAAATTCGTATTCAATACTCTGCCAAACAAGCGCGCATCGCAAATGCATACAAAAAATGGATAGGCCAAGTAGGCGGATTAACCGAGTTGGATGCCGTAAGAGTTAAAGAAG
Organism: Flavobacteriales bacterium UBA2040; assembly: GCA_002332715.1. Lineage (GTDB taxonomy): Bacteria > Bacteroidota > Bacteroidia > Flavobacteriales_D > Crocinitomicaceae > UBA2040. Next base: position 1,985 of record DDBE01000143.1, on the reverse strand, counting down.
AATACGAAGCGAAATATAACGAAAGGGCGCAAAAAAAACCAGAATGGGCGGTCAAGTACGGCAGTTTGGTGGCTGAAATGAAAGAAACCATGAAGAAAGGTCAACAATATGATTTTGCCTATGCCATGGCCGTGGAGTACATCTTCACAGGGCCAGAAATGTTGCGTCTGGCAAGAAGCTACTCCAATATAATGGACAATTATGATAAATTAGTCGAAACAAGTTTGTTGGAGGAAGAAATCGAAAAACTTGACAAAGGTTTGGATGGCTTTTTCAAAAATTACGATGTGGGTGTTGACCGTCAAATATTTGAATTGTTGACGGATGAATATTTGGAACAAATGAATGGTATTGGACTACCGAATATGTTAACAACAACTTCGGCGAGTGCCTTGACAAAATCTATCTACAATAAATCGTTTTTAGTCGATATTGAAGATGCTAAAAATGCTTTGAAGAAAGTAAATAAACGAGCAATAAAAAAATGGGGTCGCGATCCAGGAATTATGTTGTATAGACAATTGATGCAAAAGTTTGAAGAAGAAACGATTCCTGGAGTACGAGAATTTCAAGGGAGAATGGATGGTATTTTAAAAGTGTACGTTGAAGGAAAACAAGAAATGTTCCCCGATGCAAAACATTGGGCTGATGCGAATGGTACCATGAGAATCACCTACGGTCAATTGGAAGGAAGTGCTCCAAACGATGGTATGGAATATACGGATCATACAACAACGGCTGGAATTTTACAAAAACATGCTACAGGAAATCCTGATTTCGATTTGCTTCCAGATTTGATAGAAACGTACAAGAAAAAGGATTTCGGTCCGTATGCGCAAGATGGAGAATTGTGGGTCTGTTTTACAGGGTCAAATCATACTACTGGAGGAAATTCTGGTTCTCCCGTTATCGATGCCAATGGTAATTTGATGGGATTGAACTTTGATAGAAGTTGGGAAAGTACCATGAGCGATTATATGTTTGATCCAAACCGTTGCCGTAACATAACAGTAGATATACGTTACGTTCTATGGGTAATGGACAAATATGCAGGAGCAACGCATCTTGTTAAAGAAATGAAGCTTGTTAATTAAAATAAAGTTAACAGTTCTTGGCACGACTATTGGTTTATTCTTCACTACAACCAATTAAAACTAAGAACATGAAAAAATTATTACACTTTGTATTGACTCTTTTCTGCTTAGGTTTTGTTTTACAATCCTTTGCGCAAGAAAAGTCAAAATTCGACGAGCAATTTAAAATCATCGATACCGAACTTACGAGTTGGGATCCTGTTCGTGGTAAATGGTTGAGTTCTTCTTTGCGAGCGATGTCATCCAACCAACCTATTCCAGATCGTACTTTTCCAGAAGATTATTCTCCAGGTGAGATGATGAAAATGGTTCCTCCTTCAACTTTATCTAATATTCGAACTATTTCTCAAGCCAATGGACAGAACACAACGAATATGTTAGAGCGTGAAAGATGGAAC
>DDBE01000143.1:0-170 GCA_002332715.1 Flavobacteriales bacterium UBA2040 | reverse complement strand
GATCCGCATTTAAAATCTTTTGATGGAGCGAGTTATTCTTTCCAAACTGTTGGTGAATTTGTTTTGGTAAATTCGAACAACGGACAAATGGAAGTGCAGGTTCGTCAAGAACCACAGCGCGATGATTTTTCTTTGAACACGGCAGTTGCTATGCGAGTAGGAGGTGACCG
>DDBE01000112.1:14736-25806 GCA_002332715.1 Flavobacteriales bacterium UBA2040 | reverse complement strand
TTGAAACTCGCCCATTCGAAAGTTCCGATAGCCACCATAAACATCAAACCGACAAGTGCGGCCATGGGTAATTTTTCAATGAGGCTTGAACCAAACATGATAAAAACCAACAACATTACTGCCGCAGTAATTCCCGACAGTCGAGCTCTTGCACCAGCAGAAGTATTGATTAAACTTTGACCAATCATCGCGCAACCGCCCATTCCTGACAGAAAACCAGAAAAGATATTCGCTGTTCCTTGTGCAATGCATTCGCGATTTCCACTTCCACGTGTTTCCGTTATTTCGTCGATGATATTCAAAGTCAGTAAACTTTCGATTAATCCAACACCAGCAACAATCGCCGCGTAGGGGAAAACAATCATCATAGTTGCCCATGACCACTCAATATTTGGGATTGAAATAGGAGGGAAGCCACCTTTGATGCTTTGACCTTCCTTCATGGTGTCGGCAACTGTCATCGTATCGATATTGAAGCCAATAACAAGAGCAGAAACCACCAAAATGGCAACCAACGCAGACGGAATTATTTTTGTCAATTTTGGCAAGCCCCAAATAATGATCATGGTTAAAACAGTTAATGCCAACATCACAATAAACGGTGTTTGTGCGAGTAAATCATGGGTTCCTTTCTGATAAAAGTTTGGAAATTGTGCCATGAAAATGATAATAGCCAAACCATTCACAAATCCAAACATAACGGGTTGAGGAACCAATCGAATGAATTTACCAAGACGAAGAACGCCAGTAAGAATTTGTAAAATTCCTGCAAACACAACGGTAATGAAGACATAATTTAGTATTTCTTCAGGTTCAATTCCGGGAAAATGTCTTTTCAATTCAAGAATTAATCCAACGAAAATAACAGCTACAGCCCCCGTTGCTCCTGAAATCATTCCGGGACGACCGCCAAAAATAGAAGTGATCAAAGCCAAAACAAATGCAGCATACAGTCCTGTTAATGGCGAAAATCCGGGAATCATGGCAAAAGCAATTGCTTCTGGCACAAGAGCCAAAGCAACGGTCAATCCTGAAAGAATCTCTATTTTGTAATCTACTTTTTGATTGAAATTGAAAAGATTAAAAAGTTTCGTCATTATCTATAGGTCTCAAATTTAAGGTCGCAAAGGTAGGTAATATTTAATGCATGAAAATTGAATATGACCTAATTTAATAAGGTAATAGTTTGGATAACATGTATAAGTGATTATTTCGAACTCTTTTTTTATTTTAGATTTAAAACATAATACTATTAAAACGCTTTCAAATATTTTCAAAAAAACAAGAGTTAAAATAGAAATATTTAGTTCTGTGAATAAGATGGGTTTAATAGTCTATATTTGAGGATATAAAAACTCGAGTCAGATGTATCAAAAAGTTCTATTTTCAGCCATTTTCGCACTGTTTATTTCAGTAAATTCTTTCGGACAACAAACCATCAACGGATCAATGATGTACGGTGGAATCCAACGGACGTATATTTTATATGTTCCTGCCAACTATGTAGGAACTGAAGCAGTCCCACTCTTATTCAATTTTCATGGGTACACGAGTAATGCGTCACAACAAATGTGGTATGGAGATTTTAGACCGATTGCAGATACAGCAGGGTTTATTCTTGTTCATCCAGAAGGAACTGTCGATAACACAGGCGCAACGCATTTCAATGTTGGATGGGGAACGAGTTCAGTAAACGACATCGGATTCACGTCAGCTTTAATTGATTCATTATCGGTTAACTACAATTTAGATCAAGAACGCATTTATTCTACTGGAATGTCGAATGGTGGTTTCATGAGTTTTCATTTGGCGTGCGAGTTAAGCGATCGAATTGCCGCTGTTGGTTCGGTTACTGGATCGATGACATTGGGATCGTTTCCTACATGCAATGCAACTCATCCAACTCCTGTTCTTCAAATTCACGGAACGGCAGATGGAACTGTTACCTATACTGGAACAGCGTTTTCTGAACCAGTAATTTCTGTAGTTGATTTCTGGGCCGATTTCAATAATTGCGGCGTCTCACCAACAATAGAAAATGTTCCGAATACCTCAACAACGGATGGAACAACAGTTGAGAAATTTACTTACTCGAACGGTGACAACTGCTCGGAAGTAATTCACTATAAAATTACGAATGGATCACATACATGGGCGGGTGCTCTTTTTCCTTCAGCAGGGACAAATTACGACATTAGTGCTTCGGTAGAAATATGGAATTTCGTTTCAAAATACGACATCAACGGAAAGATTGATTGCGCAACAAATTCCATTGATGATGAAGACGGTTTTCAACCAGAGTTGTCTATTTACCCAAATCCAGCGAGTTCACAATTTTCGATTGACGGCTTAAATCAAGAATCGAGTTTCGAACTTGTTTCCGTTTTAGGAGAGCGTGTATTGACTGGGAAAGTAAGTTTAGCATCGAATATGATCGCGGTTTCCGAGTTAAAGAAAGGTGTTTACTTCTTGAAGATTGAAGGAAGCGTTTTCGAGCTTGTCGTAGACTAAATTAGAGATTCTTTTTTATCCTTTGAACACTTTGGACTTTTTTTATTTCCAAGCACCACTAATCTCTCTTGAGGCAAATTCTTTTTTCTGAAAATCAAGTATTGAATCCCAAATTTCATTGATGCCGTGTGTCAATGCCTCGGCTTCTTCTTCCATTGCAGTATACATGATTCTAGGATCTTGGAAGTATTCTTTCACGAAATTGGTATCAAATTTTCCGCTTCTGAAAGCAGGATGCTTCAATACATATTTACCAAAATCGAGTGTCGTTTTCAATCCTGAAATTTGATAATGATCGATTGCTTTCAAACAACGGTCGATAGCTTCTTCTCGTGTTTTTCCCCAAACCACCAATTTGGCAATCATAGGGTCATAATAAATCGGAATAGGCATGCCTTCCACAAAAGCATCGTCTACGCGGGTGTTTTTGCCAGCAGGAAGACGGTAACGCTCCAAGGTTCCAATATCTGGTGTGAATCCGTTTAAAGTATCTTCAGCGTATACCCGCACTTCAATTGCGTGACCGTTGATGGTCAATTCTTCTTGCGTTTTCGGGAGTTTTTCACCCCGCGCCACACGAATTTGCCATTCCACTAAATCGGTTCCAGTGATTTCTTCGGTAACAGGGTGTTCCACTTGCAAACGCGTATTCATCTCTAAGAAAAAGAAATCGAGGTTACCATCCAATAAAAATTCCACAGTTCCTGCTCCTTCGTAATTACATGCTTTACAAACTGCCACTGCCGCTTCACCCATTCGTTTCCGGAGTTCAGGTGTTAAAACTGCACTCGGTGCTTCTTCAACTACCTTTTGGTGTCGACGCTGAATAGAACATTCTCTTTCAAAAAGATAAACAGTGTTGCCCATTCTATCGGCAAAAACTTGAATCTCAATATGACGTGGTTCAGTAACGAATTTCTCGATAAAAACGGCATCATTTCCAAAGCTAGATCGCGCTTCATTTTGAGCCAATTTCATTTGCTCCAAGAATTCACCTGAGTGTTCCACCAATCGCATTCCTTTTCCTCCACCTCCAGCAGATGCTTTAATCAAAATAGGATAACCCACTTCCTCGGCAATTTTTATTGCAGCTTGTGGGTCCGTTATTGCTTCGTCAACTCCAGGAACCAAAGGAACGTTATAGCTTTTTACAGCTTGTTTGGCGCTCAATTTATCACCCATAATTTCCATCGATTCGGGTGATGGACCAATCAAAGTCATTCCAGCATCTTTCACTTTTCGGGCAAAATCGAAATTTTCAGACAAGAATCCATAACCTGGATGAATACCTTCAACACCTTTTTCCTTGCATATGGATAAGATCAAATCTTGTTTCAAATAACTTTCGGATGACGGACTTTCGCCAACATAAACAGCTTCGTCGGCTTCCAATACATGAGGAGCATTTCTATCCGCATCGCTGTAGATAGCAACGGATGTTATGTCCATTCTTTTTAATGTTCGGATAACTCGTCTGGCAATTTCACCACGATTGGCAATCAATACTTTTTTCATGTTTCAAATTTGATCTATGGAATAACAAATCTAATGAACTTTCTTTCTAAAAATGGATGGTCTATTTTTTTTATTCCTCTAGCAAGTTGGCAATCGAAACGGATTTTCAATCGATTGTTGGCACAGGTGTTCGTTTCTTATTCTTTTTATACGGGAAACGTTTGTCATTGCTTTTTCTTAATAAATCGAAGAAATATTGAAATAATTTAAAGTTCTTGAAACCTGTGAAATCTTCTTGATAATTGATACCAATACCTTGTTTGAATAAGCCTTGATTGTTATCTTGAATTACCTTGCTTTGGTTGGACTCGTTGAAAATATTTACTCTAAACGTACCAGTTTCATTTAAGAGATATTCCAAATTTACATCACCTATTAAGAAATTTTGACTAGAGCTTGTTTCAGTGGCAGTAGAGTTCTCAACCCCAAAACTTCCAGATAAAATTAATCTATTATCTAAGAATTCTTTCGATAAACCGAGCTCGTAGGTTTTTTCCCCTAAGGCATTCGCATCCATATTGACTGCCAATTTATAACTCTGAGATAATTGTGACAACATCGAGTTGATCTGATTGGCGGCTAGGTCTAAAGCTGTGCCACTGGCAGCTGTGTTGGAACCTTTTAGAGGTTGAAAACTTTTTACAAGGAGCAAAGAGAAAAACTGACGATTTAATTCCTCAGGATCGCTTTTAATTCTATTAATCAATGCTTTGCCTGACTCATCAGCATTGGGTACTTCAATATCAAAAGTGATTGCAGGATTTACCAGGGTTTGGGTTATGTCCAAATAGCAAAGAACTTCTTGATTGGTTCCTGTAGAATTTCCGATTTGATCCACCGAAATTTCAGATAAGTTGGCTTTCGTTTTGTAATACGATCTCAAATTCAGATTGGCATTGTACGGATCTCCTGTCCACGTGATGTATCCACCTTGTTCAATGAAGAAGTTTTGTTTAATGGGACCCAAGGCGAATTTGTAAACACCTTCGTTCACAGTATACGTTCCATCAAGCGTAATCTCGCCTCGATTATCCACACGCATGCTGATTTTTCCAGACCCGTCGGTCACAATTTCATCACCTAATTTTTCATTAAAAATAATTTTGAGTTTCGCATCTGGAGTAACATTGAAGTTAAGATTCAGATCAACACCAGTGAAGTTAATTTTCGGATCACCCAACACGAATGAACTATCAGAAGAAACAAACGTGATAAAATCTTCGTCAGCAGAAATTTCAGCAGTTCCATACATCGGAAAATTAATCGTAGTACCTTTTTCTGTCTTAGCATCGACCGTTATCTCCAAATGTTCAGCATAACCAAAAATGTTGGCATATCCAGTCATGTATGCTTTTCCGTAATACGAATCTCCTTCTTGATAGCTAGTGTTCATCACCAAGAATTTATCCAACGGAAGTACTTTCCAAGGAACGATAGGATCTTTATTCACCGCATCGTCCTCTAGGTTAAAGGCAAGATCAAAATTCCAACCCATGAAATTATCATGATAAATAGAGCCAACAAGGGCACCTGCATTTCCCTCTTGATCAAAAATCGGAATGTTGTCCATGTAGAACCCGTGCTCATCACAATAGATTTCACCATTTGTTTTGAATTTCACTCCTAAAATTCCAATTTTGGCACCGCCATTCGCCAAATCAAATCCACCGGAAAACAAAGGTTTGTCAGGTGTGCCTTTCATTCTTATTTTTCCATTGAGCGTACCTTGAATATCGGAGACTATCTGCGGATCCATAAAGGCGTTTGTGAATTGGATATCCGTATCGTCGAATACCAAATTGAAATCCAAGATGTCCTTTTTCCTATTGAGGTGATAGAAACCATCGAAGGTAAAGGTCTGTGTGTTTTTGTAAATTAAATCACCTTTTAACCCGATACTTTGTTTTCCTTTTTCCCAATTAGATTGAACGAAAACATCACCCACTTCCTCTTGGTCAATAATAAGACCTTTGATACTAGCGTCACCTTTGAATCCAAGATTCGTAAACGGCGTAGAGATTTCACCGAAACCATTCAGTTCGCCATTCAAGGCAACAGTAGACTGAATAATAGGGGCAAAATCATCCAAATGTAGATGGCTCATTTTTATTTTTAATTTGTCTTCATCACGATCGGAAACTTTTCCATTTAGTGAAATAAATTGGTTTTTTCGTTCAAATAAAAAGTCCTTTATCGAGATGTAGTCTTGTCTATATTCTAAGGCCGAAGAATTTTTTATATTCCATTCTTTTTCATGAATAGAGATAAGCGAAGGTTGAATTAAAAAATCTATAGATTCTTCGTCTATAATCGCTGTTTGCCAATTCAATTCGGAGTAATTCGTCGTATTCGGATTCCACGTTAATTGCGTTTGAAAAGTATCTCTAGAACCAACTGCGTCAAACAAAAGGAGGGCAACAGAAAGGGTGTCGTTCAGATAAAATTCACCAATATCGACCTTCATTTTAACGTCTTTGTCAATAGTGCTTTGGTTAACATATACATTGTGAAATTGAAAGTCTTCGAATGTAATCAAGGAACTTTCCAACACCATCGAGAAGTCATTCGTTGCTTCTGAATAACCACCAGAAACCTTTGTGCCTGGTTTGATATAAAAACCAGGAACGAAGATATCCAAGAACTCATTCATCTTCTTCTCCGTATTTATTGAATAGGTGAAGTTATTTTTCTTTGTCAAATTCGTATTCTTTTTCTTCGGTGGTTCAAATAACGCTGGTAAAATTTGACTCAATTGAGATTGAAAAGAGGCGCTGACCTGGGCAAAGTCTATTTCCCCCTCAATTCTAGCATTGCCCAAATCAGAATTAATGCGCAGTAAATCTGAAAAAGGACCGCGGGTGACATCAATTGTCATGTTTGGCACTTTGAAATTTTTACCTTTTTCAGAGTAGATAAATCCTATTAATTCTATACTTCCCGAAATATTGGTTTCATCAGTACCGGTTAAATTCACCTCAAATTTTGATTCCAATTTTGAATTATTGACCTTCGTGAAGCCCAGATTGTTTAGTGCTGCGCGAGTCAAATCAACGGTAAATTGCATTTGTTGCTTCCCTTTTAAATCTATACTGCCATCGTAAACAAGATTTAGATTGTCGTCCTTAACATCTACTTTTCCTACTAGGACATTGTCTATTAAACTACCTTCTTTGATTGAAATATTTTTGTAGGAATAATCCATGAAATCGAAACGAGTGACTTCACCTTCAATGTTTGTGAAATTTATTGACTCAGTTGGAAGTGCTTCGCCACTCAAGAAAAATGTTCCGTCAATTACACCAAATTGGTGGTCTTGAAGAAAAGTTCCTAAATCAAATTCTTCCACTTTTACATCGTAGGTGCTTGCCAAAGAGCGATTGAATTCGTAAGAATTGTTTTGATGGTTTTTCGAGAATTCTACGCCATTGTCCATGCGAACAGTTCCTAATTGAGTGGTTAATTTGTTTGCAGCGACAACAAAATTATCCATGAAACCCGTCAACTTGATATTTTCACCTTCCAAGTACTCCAAACGTTCTACGTATTTGTCGAAAGTCATATATCCTCCTCCACTGTCTTTGGGGAGTTTGATCTGTTTCAATTCATTCAAATCGATGTAGGCATAATCCAATTTCTCATTGAAAAAAGAGCCGTCTAAATTTCGAAAGTCAGGTAGATTTACTGTTCCTTTTATCTGCGTTTTTTTACCCGTACGAAGATTCAAATTAGCGACATGAAGGTTTTTTACTCGTCGGCTAATCTCACCAGATAAAACGACTATTTGGTCCATTCCTTCTAGTGCCGAAGCGAAATAGGAAATGTCTTTCAAACAAACTAAAGACGGTCGAAGATTGGCTTCAAAAACAATGCTGTCCTCAAAAGTATAGATATCCGGCAACTGATTCATTCTCAGGTTCATTCTTTCGAATGAAACATCAGATAACGGGGTTTTGATGGTGAGTTCGTTTAAATATATCCCTTTGGAGGTGACAGCCGCAACTCCGGTCAGTTTGTCCAAAACGAATCCACATTTTTCTTCAGCGGCAAGGTTTTTAATATTTGCAAAAATATCGTTTCCTCTGATTTTAATGTTGTCGGCGAATAAGTTGACATTTTTAAAATCAAGATGATCCCAATCCATACCAAATTTGGAGTAGGTCTTTCGGTTATCGTCATAACGGAAATGGACATTGGTCAATTTTAATTGTCTCAAATTCACCGCCATTGGTTTCGAAGTGCTGGTTTTAGTTCCAGAATCGAAATAATCTTGAATAAACCAGTAGTTGTAATCTCCAGATTTCGCACGCTGAATATGCACATATCCTTTGTCTAGTTCGACTGAAGAAATCGTTAGTTTATTGCGCGCAAAATCGAGCGTTTTGAGTTTTACATGCAAAGTTTTTAGATCAGCCAAAACTTCACCGTTTTCATCTTCAACATAAACGCCCTTCAAAGCCACACGATTGAAAAAGACAATGGCTACTTCGTCCACCTTCATTTTTGTCCCCAATTCATTGGATAGAAAAGAGGTCGCTTGCTGAGCTAAAAAGGTTTGAAATTTATAGGTTCTGACAAGAAACGCCAAAATAATAATACATATAAGTGCCACATCCACCACAACAGCGAAAAAGCGTCCTATAAATTTCATTAATTTTGACATTCTAAAACAAATTTACGTAAACATCCGTGCAAAAAGACATTTACATTTTGGGAATCGAGTCTTCATGCGACGATACCTCTGCATCCATACTCAAAAATAGTTCCATTTTATCAAACGTGATTGCTGGACAAAAGATTCATGAAGAATATGGAGGTGTTGTTCCTGAGTTAGCCAGTCGAGCGCACCAGAAAAATTTAATACCTGTTGTTCATTCTGCCATAAAAAAAGCAGGAATCACTTTGGATGATTTGGACGGTATCGCATTTACGCGAGGACCAGGATTGATGGGGTCTTTGGTCGTAGGAACTTCTTTCGCGAAAGCTCTTTCTTTGGCAAAAAACATTCCCATGATGGACGTAAACCACATGCAAGGGCACGTACTGGCTCATTTTATAGACGATGAAGGAAAGGAAAAGCCAAAATTTCCTTTTTTATGCTTGACCGTATCTGGCGGACATACGCAAATCGTGTTGGTCAAAGATTATTTGGATATGGAAGTCATTGGTTCGACCATAGATGACGCCGCTGGAGAAGCTTTTGATAAATCGGCGAAATTACTTGGATTTCCTTATCCAGGCGGACCGTTAATCGACAAATGTGCCAAAGAAGGGAACGCTGATGCTTTTTCGTTTTCCAAACCGAATATGGAAGGTTACAACTTTAGTTTTAGCGGATTGAAGACAGCGATCATGTATTTCTTGAAGAGGGAAACGAAAAACAATCCTGAATTTATCGAAGAAAACAAAGCCGATTTGTGCGCGTCTATTCAGAGAACAATAGTTTCGATTCTGCTCAAGAAAATCACCTTAGCGGCGAAAGATTTAAAGATTACCCAAATTGCAATTGCTGGCGGTGTTTCGGCCAATTCAGGACTTCGTAGTGCGATGATGCAATTGGGAGAGCAAGAGAATTGGGATATATTCATTCCGAAATTTGAGTACTGCACCGACAATGCGGCGATGATTGCCATAGCCGGAAAGTTTATGTTGGAAAAAGGATTGACGGCTGGTCAAGAAATTAGTGCGAAAGCGAGAATGGCTATGTAGAAAATTAAGTTAGAAACTATTGTATACATGAAAATCAATAAACTAAGACTTCAAACTTCGAATTTAAAGGAACAAATTCGGTTTTATTATACTATTCTTGGTTTTAAGATTATCGATAAACAGAGCGATTATGTGAGGACTGATTGTTATCGCGCATATTAAATTGAAAGAATTAGCAAAATAAATCTCATTTTTGAGTTTCATACGACGTAAAAAGTTGGCTAACTTCGTTCATATGTTAAAATTACCCAAGTACTTGTTAATTTTATTTTTTACGACGGTTTCCGTTTCTGCCAAAGCCGACCTGCGCCCAAACTGTTTATCCATCAAACTAACCTGCGAAAATTCTGAAGTGGCAAATGGTCAACAAATTCTATTCTGGTTAGAGTTTACCAACAAAGACTTAGGCACTCGTCCGACACTTCTGCCCGGAAATAGAAAGTCAGGTAAAAAAATCATCTATTTTTCATTCTTTTCTGTAAAAAATGATTTTTATACGGAAGTATTTCGTGAAAGTGCAGAAATCACTATCGACACATCGATTAGAGGAGGAACTGATTTTCGGTATTTGGAAGCTGGTGAAACTTTTAGAATTCCCGTTTTTTTCAACGATAGTAAAAATTTCGATTCGCATATCGAAGCGCATCACCGATTACCTGAATTAACGGCTGGCGAATATCAGGTTTTGGCATGGTATCAGCCTTGGAATGATGATTTGGCGCAATATGCTTTTAATCCGATTGATCCATTTGGGCATTCTTCTGAAGAAAATTATGATACGACGAAATTGGACTTGTCCTTCGACGGTACACAAAGCAATTATTTAAGACTCTCTATTGTAAATTACTTTTCGGTTAGTTCAATATTTGTGAACACTGAATTTTGTCCCCTTGATTGTAAGTTTTGCGCTGCGATTGAAAAGGGAAACTGGACTAAAGTTTCCGCTATCATTGATGGGCAAACGTATTACAAAGGACCAACGAATGTGACCGATTTGGATTCAGCATGGCGCATGCCGCACAGAAATGTAACGTGGTTGGGGCCGAATCCACAGGCGATATTGGCATCCTTGCCCACGTTTACGGGTCGCACAATGATATTCAGCACGCCAAGTGGTTATCAGTATTACTACTTGTCTTGGCAATTGGGTGAAATATATAAAACCAGATCTCGGATGAGCCAAATTTTCTATTGGATGGGTTTCAATCGAACACCGATAAAAACGTCTGAAGTCGACTATTGCAAACTAGTAAACTTTTCGCCCTACTAACGCATCAGGAAGCGTGCTATCTTATCCGAAGCTTCCATTTCTTGAATGTGCATAAATGGGACTTTCCC